>JAIRRE010000247.1 GCA_031256125.1 Burkholderiaceae bacterium | reverse complement strand
CTGGAATACCACGTGCAACCGCTCTCGCTCGATGCTTTTGGCGAGCCGCTGCACCGCTTCCCGGCTTTCACCGCCAGCGTGTGCAACCTCAACCCCACCAGCCGCGGCAGCGTGCGTATCCGCAGTCCGCGCCACGAAGATGCGCCCGCCATCGCGCCCCACTATCTCAGCACCGCCGAAGACCGCCAGATTGCCGCCGATTCCCTGCGCCTGACGCGCCGCATCGCCGCCCAGCCCGCGCTGGCGCCGTACCGCCCCGAGGAATGGAAGCCCGGTCCCCAGTACCAGAGCGATGAAGATTTGGCGCGCTTGGCTGGCGACATCGCCACCACCATCTTCCACCCGGTCGGCACCACTGCAATGGGGCCTGACGGCGATCCGCTGGCGGTGCTGGACGCGCGCCTGCGCGTGCGCGATGGACGGGGCGGGCGCATCGCCGGTTTGCGCGTAGCCGACGCTGGCGCAATGCCGACCATCACCAGCGGCAACACCAACAGCCCGACGCTGATGATCGCCGAAAAAGCCGCCGCGTGGGTACGCGAGGAGGCGCGCTGAAAGCAATCGCCTGCCGCCCGGCAATCGCCGGGAAGGCGCGTCGTTATCCGTGTACTCTTCTCACCGCGCCACTTTCACCCAGGCGCACCACGGCGGCGCCTTGTTCCAGCCACCGGGCGTAGCGCTGAGGGATATGCTGCACCTTCACGATACCCTCTTTTACGGTGCCGGGATAAGCGCAAATCAGCTTCTCCCGAGTTTGCCCGTTATCGATCTTCTGGATTTGGAATAACCCCCAAATGACTTCCGATCCATCCGGCAAATCACTTTTGAAGGTAAAAAAATAGAGCGAACCTTCCACGCAGCCGACATGGAAACCCTTTTGGAAACCCTCTTGTCTTTCTCCATCTGGAAACGGCAGGGCGTCCATGAACCCAAAAACCGAATCGTGCTGCATCAAGCTCTGGCGCGCATACGGCCAGACATATTGGCGCAGAAAGTATTGATCGGCAAAATGCCGCGATTGGAGCGGCTTACTCATAAAGGGTTGCATTAACTGTTCGAGCGGCGGCAGTGAACCGGCGACCACGCCCCATAGCCCGGCCAACATCAATTCCGTGTGCGAACCCCAGTCGCGCATCATGTGAAAGCGCTTCCCGCTGGCGAGCCATTGCTCCACCGCCCTCGCTTCGCGCTGCGAAATCACCGAATCGGCGTCGCGGAACAGGATGCGATGCGCCTGTGGGTCGTCCAGCGCCAGCAGCCGCCACATCTCCCCCGGCCATTGCCGCGCCGGCCCCTGGACGGGCACGATCTGCGCGCCGCCCGCCCGCAAGCGGGCAATGACGCTGCTGGGAACACTGCCGTCCACATAAAACCGGCAAACCCAGTGCGGGTAAATATGCGGCTGCTCCTGCACGTTCAGCACCGCCGGTTCGCAGTATTTGAGATCGCACCCGAACAACGAGAACGCGATGATGTTGTTCTCGCGCGTGCGCCCGCTGGGCAATGGCGGCATAGACCCCGGTTCCGGCAGCGGTATGACGGGTTCACCGCCAAAGAGGCGATCGCGCATGTTCAGGACTTGGAAGCCGTAAGGGCGTGCCTGCTCCCATTGCATGAGGCTAGCGTGAGCGTGCGCCAGCACATCATGGAGTTCCATTCTGCCGCAGCCGCGCGCCAGCGCCATTTGTCCATAACGGATCGCGTCTTGCCAGCGCTTGAGCCGGAGACAGTTGGCCGCCGCATTACCCCACGCATCCGCAATTTCAGGATGGACATGGGCGATTTGCAGACTGACATCCAGCGCCTCCTGGTAACACCCCTGCTCATGCAGCGCCGTCGCGCGCTTGGAAGCATCAAACAATAACTGTATTTTTGATAGGTCCCAAGTCGTGGTTGTATTCATGGTAGGTAATCGCTAGCGGAACGAAGTGAGGAGGAACCGGGCCGTCGCATCATGCCGGGTTGTTCACGTGTGTGACGATGTGGGCTATTCCATGCTCGATCCAGCGCGCGTAGCGCATGGGAATATGTATCTTCATGACGCCATTCTGCACCGCGTTGACATAAGAACAGATCAACTTTTCTTGAGTTTGGCCGCTATCGAGTTTTTCGATCCGATACAGCATCCAAGTGACTTCCGATCCATTCGGAAAATCGAGTTTTCCGGTAAAAAAAGCCGAACCTTCAGGATAACCAACATTATGTTCGTCAGGCGTCATTTCAGTCGGAAATGGTATGGCATCCATAAATCCGAACACTGAATCGTGCTGCATCAGGCTGGCACGCGCATACGGCCAAATGTATTGGCGCAGAAAATTTTGATCGGCAAAATGCCGCGATTGGAGCGGCGCGCTCATAAAGCGCCGCATGAGCTTGTCCAGCGGCGGCAGGGAACCGGCGACCACGCCCCACAGCCCGGCCAGCATCAATTCGGTACAGGCACCGCTGTCTCGCATCATGTGAAAGCGTTTGCCGCTGACCAGCCAGTGCTCCACAGCCGCCGCTTCACGCCGCGAAATCACTGAATCGGCATCGCGGAACAATATACGATGCGCCAGCGGGTCGTCCAGCGTCAGTAATCGCCACATCGGCCCGGGCCATTGTGTGGCAGGCCCCTGGACGGAAATGATCTGCGCGCCGCCCGCCCGCAAACGATTAATCACGCCCTCCGGCACGCTACCATCGACATAAAACCGGCAAACCCAGTGCGGGTAAATGTTCGGCTGTTCCTGTACGTTCAACACCGCCGGTTCGCAGTATTTGGAATCATGTCCGAATAGCGAGAACGCGATGATATTGCGCTCGCGCGTCTGTGCGCTGGGCGGCGGGGGCATGGGAGGAAGGTCTGGCAACGGTATAACGGGGTCACCACCGAAACGGTGATTCCGCATATTGAGTGCCTGCAAACCGTAGCGGCGCACCTCGTCCCATTGCTTGAATTGGCCGTGCGCCAGCGCCAGCGTATCGTATAGCTCCAGCGTGTTTCCGCCGCGCGCCAGCGCGGTTTGCCCGTAACGGATCGCATCTTGCCAATGCCCAAGCCCGGCACAACAAGAGGCAGCGTCACTCCACGCAATCGCCAGACCTGGATGGGCGCGAGTTATTTGCAGACAAATGTCCAGCGCTTCCTGGTAACGCCCCCGGTCATGCAGCGCCCTCATACGCTTGACAGCGGCATCGAACAGCAATTGGGCTTTTGATTTGTGTTTGGTGGCGCTTGTTTTCATCGCGGGTAATCGGTAACGAAATAACACTGACGTTTTCGAGGCATCAAGGAACGTCCAATACCCGGCAGTTCGCCGGAACTGCACGCCATTCATGGCATCCCATGATCCATTTACTCTAGGTCGCGCTGCTCCTAATCAGTCGTACTTGGGCAGTGCCTTGTTCCAGCCACTGGGCGTAACGCATGGGAATATGCTGCACCTTCACGCCACCATCTTTTACAGTGCCAGGATAGGCGCAAATCAGCTTCTCCTGGGTTTTACCGTTATCGAGCTTTTGGATTTGATATAGTCCCCAAGTGATTTTCGATCCATCCGGCAGATTTTTTTTGAAGGTAAATGACCAAAAACTGTCCGCACAGCCAACATGGAAACCATCTTGACTTTCTCTATCGGGAAAAGGCACAGCGTCCATGAAACCAAAAACTGAATCGTGCTGCATCAGGCTCGCGCGCGCATACGGCCAGATATATTGCCGTAGAAAAAATTGATCAGCAAAATGCCGCGATTGGAGCGGCTTGCTCATGAACGACTGTATCAACTGGTCCAGCGGCGGCAAGGAACCGGCGACAACGGCCCATAACCCGGCCTGCATCAATTCGGTACATGCACCGTTATCGCGCATAATGTGAAACCGCTTGCCGCTGGCCAGCCACTGCTCTATTGCCCCGGCTTCACGCTGCGAAATCACTGAATCGGCGTCGCGAAACAAGATGCGATGCGCCTGTGGGTCATCGAGCGCCAACAAGCGCCACATCGGCCCCGGCCATTGCACTGCGCTGCCCTCTATTTGCACAATCTGCGCGCCACCTTCGCGCAAGCGATGGATAACACTCTCCGACACGCTATCATCGACGTAAAATCGGCACACCCAGTGTGGGTAAATATGCGGCTGGTCTTGTACGTTCAATACCGCCGGTTCGCAGTATTTGCAATCGCGCCCAAACAACGAGAACGCGATAATGTTGTGCTCGCGCGTTTGCGCGCTGGGCGGCGGCGGCATAGGCCCCGATTCAGATAATGGAATGGGTGGTTTGCCACCGAAGAGGCGATCGCGCATATTCAGGGCCAGTCAACCCTAGCGGCGCGTTTCAGCCCACTGCCCACGCGGGCTATGTGCGTGCGCCAGCGCATCGTATAGCTCAAATTTGTTTCCGCCGCCGCGCGCCAACGCAGCCAAGCCGTAACGAATGGCATCCTGCCAGCGCTCTAGCTTGACACAGTTAACCGCCGCATTACCCCACCCATTGGCAATTTCCGAATGAGTATGGGCAATTTGCAGACAGATGTCTAGCGCTTCCTGATAACGCCCTTGCTCATGTAGTACCCTCATTTGTTGGAAGGCGGCATCGACCTGTAACGGTATTTGCGATTCATGCACGAGAAGACTATTTTCAGAAGATGCCGTTATCTGCGTATTTTGTGTGGCGGAGCTCCCCAACAGACGTACTTGGGCAGTGCCCTGTTCCAGCCACTGGGCGTAATGCTTGGGAATATGCTGCACTTTGACGATACCCTCTTTTACGGTGCCGGGATAGGCGCAAATCAGCTTTTCCTGGGTTTGTCCGTTATCAAGTTTTTGGATTCCATATAGCCCCCAAGTGACTTCCGATCCATTCAACAGATTGGTTTTGATGGTGATAACTGACGAACTTTCCGTGCGGCCAACGTGGAAACCCTCGGATTTTTGTTCATTCGGAAACGGCGCGGCGCCCATGAACCCGAACATCGAATCGTGCTGCATCAGACTCGTGCGCGCATACGGCCAGACGTATTGCCGCAGAAAGTGTTGATCGGCAAAACGCCTCGAGTCGAGCGGCTCGCTCATAAAGCGTCCCATTAAATCCTGAAACGGCGGCAGGGAACCGGCGACAGCACTCCACAGCCCAGCCAAAATCAATTCCGTGTGCGAACCCCAATCGCGCATCATGTGAAAGCGCTTGCCGCTGGCCAGCCACTGTTCCACCGCCCCCGCTTCACGCGACGAAATCACGGAATCGGCGTCGCGGAACAGGATGCGATGCGCCTGCGGGTTGCCCAGCGCCAGCCAGCGCCACATCGGCCCGGCCCATTGTGCGGCAGTGCCCTCAACTTGCACGATTTGCGCGCCGCTTGCCCGCAGGCGGTTAATGACGTTTTCGGGCACACTGGCATCAACATAAAATCGGCAAACCCAGTGCGGATAAATGTTCGGTTGTTCCTGCGCGTTCAAAATCGCTGGCTCGCAGTATTTGCAATCGCGCCCAAACAGCAAGAGCGCGATGATATTGCGCTCTCGCGTTTGCGCGCTCGGCAGCGGCGGCATAGGAGCGGGTTCGGGCAATGGGATAACCGGTTCGCCGCTAAAACGGCGGGCACGTATGTTGAGCGCCTGCAAACCGTAGTGGCGCGCCTCCTCCCAGTGCCCGAGGATGCCATGCACTTGCGCCAGCGCATCGTAGGGTGCAAAGTTGTTGGCGTCTTGTGCCAACGCGGTTTGTGCATTGCGAATGGCATCCTGCCAGCGAGCGAGATAAATACAGTCACTGGCCGCATCAATCCACATCAACGTATCGACCCAATCTGGATAAGTGCGCTCGATTCGCAAATAAATGTCCAGCGTCTCCTGGTAACGCCCTTGCCCTCGAAGCACCATCATGCGTTCGATGGCGGCATCGACCTGTAGCTGTGCTTGCGATTCATGCTGGACGGCGCTTGCTTTCATGGCGTGTCATCGGTAACGAAACAACGCTGAGGTTTTCGAGAGTACTCTCCAATTCGCAGTGCAACACCGCCGGTTCAAATTCAGTGAATGGTAGCATCTTAGATTTGTTCGATGGTATCCATAAACTTGCAGTTTGCGCGAGTTGACACGTCCAGCAGCAGACAATACGGCAGCGCGGCCCGTCTTTGTGGCAGGTGCCGCACACCTCGATCCGCGAAATTGGCTAATCTCGCGCCGGCAATCCACTTCGACTACCAGGAGCACCCCATGAACCAACCCGCTGATTACACCTCGCCCAAAGTGTGGCACTGGAACCAGGAAAACGGCGGACGCTTCGCCCGCACCAATCGCCCCGTCGCCGGAGCAACGCACCAGCAGGCATTGCCGGTGGGCCGCCATCCCTTGCAGCTTTATTCACTGGCCACGCCCAATGGCGTCAAGGTTACGGTGATGCTGGAAGAACTACTGGCGCTCGGCCACGGTGGCGCGGAATACGACGCTTGGCCGATCCGCATCGGCGATGGCGAGCAATTCGGCAGCGGCTTCGTGGCCATCAACCCCAATTCCAAAATTCCGGCGTTGGTTGACCGCAGCGGACCGGAACCCATTCGCGTATTTGAATCGGGCGCGATCCTGCTTTATCTGGCCGAAAAATTCGGCGCATTTCTGCCGAGTACGTCTGCCGCGCGCGCTGAATGCCTATCGTGGTTGTTCTGGCAAATGGGCAGCGCGCCTTTTCTGGGCGGCGGTTTCGGCCATTTCTACGCCTACGCGCCGGAAAAAATCGAATACGCTATCGACCGCTACGCGATGGAGGCCAAACGCCAGCTCGACGTGCTCGACCAGCGCCTGGCCGATCACCCCTACGTCGCCGGCAACGACTACACCATTGCCGACATCGCGATCTGGCCGTGGTACGGCAGTTTGGTCAGGGGGGCGCTTTATGACGCGGCGGAATTTTTATCGGTACGGGATTACCGCCACGTGTGCCGCTGGGCCGACGCCATCGCCGCCCGCCCCGCCGTACAGCGCGGCCGCATGGTCAATCGCCTGACCGGCGC
>JAIRRE010000125.1 GCA_031256125.1 Burkholderiaceae bacterium | reverse complement strand
ATGCGCGCGCTGCTTTGGAGCCGCTGCTGGCGCGCGCGATTGAGGATGGCTGCGCCGCCGACGCGGTGGTGGCTGAAAACCTGACGCAGGCCCAGGTGCTGTGGCAGGCGCGCGAGCGCATTCCGCTGGCGCAGGCCGCCGAGGGGCTGAACGTCAAGCACGACATCAGCCTGCCGGTTTCCCGCATCCCGAATTTCGTCGCCGCCACCGGCGCTGAATTGGCGCGCGCCTTTCCCGGCGTGCGGCTAGTCACCTTCGGGCATCTGGGCGACGGCAACCTGCACTACAACGTGCAAGCGCCGCAAGGCGCGGATGGCCGCGCCTTTCTGCTGGCGCACGAAGCGGCCATCAATGAACGTGTTTACGACGCGGCGCGGCGCGCGGGTGGTTCGATTTCCGCCGAACACGGCATCGGCAGCCTCAAGGCCGAGATCCTGCCACGCTACCAGTCGCCGGTGGCGCTGGCGCTGATGCGGCGCATCAAGGCTGCGCTCGACCCGCAGAACTTGATGAATCCGGGCAAGGTGCTGGAACATCCATAGCGAAGCCGGCGATGTTTTCGCCACTCTTGCAAGAGGCCGTTACCATGCACGCCATTTCGCGCCTCGTGCGCATCCCTGATTTCCCATCCATGAAGTACCCCACACGCTGCCTGCTGCTGGCTGCCGCCTTGATGGCGAGCCTACCCGCTCTGGCCCAATATTCCTGGATCGACAACGCCGGCCGGCGGGTCTATAGCGATCAGCCACCGCCTGCCAATATCCCGCAGAAGAACATCCTCTCCGAACGCAGCATGCCGGTCAATGCCCTTGTCCCAGCGGCGCCCGGCTCCGCCGCCAGCGGGCAGGACCAGGCGCTGGAAGACAAAAAGAAAGCCGCCGATGCGGCTGTAGCCGCCAAAAAGAAAGCTGATGAACAAAAGCTTGCCGCCCAGCGCGCCGATAACTGCCAGCGCGCGCGAACCGCGTTAGCCGGGTTGCAATCAGGTGCGCGTGTGGCGCAGTTCAACGCCCAAGGCGAACGCTCCTATATGACCGACGACCAGCGTGCTGCCGCGATTGAGCGCACGCAAGACATCATCCGCTCTGATTGCCACTGAAAGCGATCAACACGCCCCCAATCGCATAGGGGGCGGCAGCCCATCAGGGTCGCGCCTGTGTCATGCCACCCGGCGTGCGAGGCCGCACAGAGCAGTTCAAGAGGTTGAAAAATGCGCCCAGTACGGGCACATCAAAACAAACGGGGCGGCCCCATTTTCATTTGTCCCGCAACATGCTGCGGTTGATGAGATCGGCGACCTGCGCTTGTCGCGTCGGATCAGTGGTATGCAGCTCGGCCAGCAGGCCGTGCAGGAATTTTTGCGCCACGCCGCGCGAAAGCCCCTCCAGCACATCGTCAGCGGGTTCGCCCTTGGCAAGACGTTTTTTCGCCCGGACAAGTTCCGCCGCGCGCCAATCGTCGGCCTGCTGCTGTAGTTGCCGAATCAACGCCACCACGCCGCCTTGCGCCGGGTCGCGCTGCGCCAGCCAGTGCATGAAGCCCTGCACTCCGGTCTCGATAATGGCCTCGGCCTGCGCTACAGCGGCTTGGCGGCTGGCCTGGCCGGTTTGCACCACCTGCGCTAGATCATCAAGGGTGTAGAGATACACGTCGCCCAACGCTTTGACTTCCGGCTCGATGTCGCGCGGCACCGCCAGATCGACCATGAACATGGGCCGGTGCAGCCGCGCCTTGAGCGCGCGTTCCACCGCGCCCAGTCCGATCAGCGGCAACTGGCTGGCGGTGCAACTGACCACGATGTCGAACTGGTGCAGGCAATCGGCCATGTCGCCCAGCCGGATCGTGCTGGCGCCCAAACGCGCGGCCAGCTTCTCCGAGCGTTCAGCGCTGCGGTTGGCGATGGTGATCGACCTCGGATGCCTAGCGGCGAAATGCGCCGCGGCCAATTCGATCATCTCGCCGGCGCCGACGAACAGCACACGCGTGCGGCTCAAGTCCTCGAATAGATTACCGGCCAAACGCACCGCCGCCGCCGCCATGCTGATGGAATGCTCGCCGATGGCGGTGGAACTGCGCACCTCTTTGGCCACGGCGAAGCTGCGCTGGAACAGTTGGTTGAGCGTCGCGCCCAACGCCCCGGCCTGCTCCGCCGCGCGCACGGCGGACTTGATCTGGCCGAGAATTTGCGGTTCGCCCAGCACCATGCTGTCCAGCCCGCTGGCAACGCGGAAGGCGTGGCGCGCGGCCTCGCCCTCCTGCAAAACATAGGTATGGCTGCGCAACGCCTCCGTATCGACTTGGCCCGCCTGCGCCAGCCAGCCAACGGCGTGCTCGAAATCCGGGCGCTCGGACGCGCAATAAATTTCCGTGCGGTTGCAGGTCGAGAGAATGGCGGCTTCCGGGTGCCGCGCAAAAGACCGGCGCAGCCCATGCAGGGCGGGAGCAATCTGATCCAGCGCGAACGCAAAACGCCCGCGCAGATCCACTGGCGCGGTGTTATGGTTCAGTCCCAAGGCCCATACCGACATCTATCGGATTATAAAATTCAAAGCGCTTTTAGCGAGAGCGGTCGAGCCTGCCTATGCTGTTCGCGTCCGCCATTGAAAACTGTTTCCAATATCTTGGGCATGGATGCCATCAACCTCTTCTGGCACATCGTCAACTTCATCGCCCCGGCACTTTGGCTGGGGCTGGTCATGATGATCTGGGATCTATGGGCCAAGCGTGCATCCCGACCCGCGCCCCGGCGCCGGCTGCGCGGCTTGCTGCTTGATTGGGGCATCGGCATTGCCGTGCTGCTGGCGGGCCTGGTCATCACCGGCCACGATGGACGCATGTTCACTTACGGAGCGCTGGCCCTGGCCGTCAGCGGGCGGCGCTGGCTGGCGGAAATGCTCCTGGGCTAGGGCCTGTTAACACTACCGCAATACCTCGGCGATCAATGCTACGGTGATGAATGCAGCAAACATCATGTCCAGCTTGTCGTAGCGCGTAAATACGCGCCGCCAGTCTTTGATTCTTC
>JAIRRE010000114.1 GCA_031256125.1 Burkholderiaceae bacterium | reverse complement strand
CCGACTACATGCAGCGCCGCATGGAGGTCAAAGAGCGATTCTTCCGCGCCGTGCTGCCGATGGCCGCCGCCGTGGCCATTGTCGGCATGCTGCTGCTGGGCCAGCCGGACATGGGGGCGTTTTTCGTCATCGCGGTCATTGCCATGGGCATCCTGTTCCTGGGCGGTGTCAACGCGCGCATGTTCTTCCTGATCGCCGCGATCCTGGTGGTGGCGTTCGCGTTGATGATCGCCGCCTCGCCGTGGCGGCGTGACCGTATCTTCGCTTACCTCGACCCGTGGAGCGATGTCAACGCGATCGGCAAGAGTTACCAGCTCTCACACGCGTTGATCGCCATCGGGCGCGGCGGAGTCTGGGGTGTCGGGCTGGGTGGCAGCATCGAAAAGCTCAACTGGCTGCCCGAGGCGCACACCGACTTTTTGCTGGCGGTGATCGGCGAAGAATGCGGCTTGGTGGGCGTGGTGCTGGCGATCGTGCTGTTTTTCTGGCTGACCCGCCGCATCATGGCGATAGGCCGACGGGCCATTGCGCTGGACCGCGTGTTCTCTGGCCTGACGGCGCAGGGCATCGCGCTGTGGCTGGGTTTTCAGGCGTTCATCAACATCGGCGTCAATCTGGGCGCGCTGCCCACCAAGGGCTTGACGCTGCCCTTCATGAGCTATGGTGGCTCGGCCATCATGGTCAACATGATCGCCATCGCCATCGCGCTGCGGGTCGATTTGGAGAATCGAATACTCATGCGAGGGGGGCGAACATGAACGCAACCGCGCTGGTCATGGCGGGCGGTACCGGCGGCCACATCTTTCCGGGGCTGGCGGTGGCCGACGCGCTGCGCGCGCGTGGCTGGCGCGTGCACTGGCTGGGCGCGCCCGGCGGTATGGAAGCGCAACTGGTGCCGCCGCGCGGCTATGCGTTCGAGGCGGTCGATTTCGGTGGCGTGCGCGGCAAGGGCTTGAAGACGCTGCTGACGCTGCCCGCTAAATTGCTGCGCGCTTGCGCGCAAAGCGCGGCGGTAATCCGGCGCGTACGGCCCAACGTGCTGATCGGGCTGGGCGGCTACATCACCTTCCCGTCCGGGCTGATGGGCCGGATCATGGGCACGCCGCTGGTGCTGCACGAGCAGAACGCCGTGGCGGGTTTGGCCAACCGGCTGCTGGCGCGCATCGCCACGCGGGTATTTACGGCATTCCCGCAAACGTTGCCGAACGCGGACTGCATCGGCAATCCACTGCGCGCGGAATTTACCCAGGCTCCCGCGCCGGACCAACGGTTCGCGGGCCGCGCCGGGCCGCTCAAGTTGCTGGTGGTGGGCGGCAGCTTGGGTGCGAAAGCCTTGAATGACGTTGTGCCGCAAGCGCTGGCTTTACTGCCCGCCGAGCAACGCCCCGACGTTGCCCACCAAAGCGGCGCCAAGCAGATCGACGCGCTGCGCGCGGCTTACGCGGCGGCGGGTGTCGAGGCAGCGATGCTGCCATTCATCGACGATATGGCCAGCGCCTATGCCGAGGCCGACGTAGTGATTTGCCGCGCCGGCGCAACTACTGTCAGCGAAATCGCCGCCATTGGCACGGCGGCGCTGTTGGTGCCATTCCCGCACGCGGTTGATGACCATCAGACCCGCAACGCGCGGTATCTGAGTGATGCCGACGCGGCCTGGTTGATTCAGCAGTCGCAATTGACACCGCAGTGGCTGGCCGATTGGCTGGCGGGTCTGACGCGCGATGAACTCGCGCAACGCGCGGCCAAGGCCAAGGCGCTGCAAAAAACCGATGCTGCCGAGCGGATCGCGGTGACATGCGAGGAACTGGTTGCCAAGAAAGGGCGCGCAGCATGAAGCACGCCATCAAACACATTCATTTCGTCGGCGTGGGCGGTTCCGGCATGTCTGGTATCGCCGAGGTGTTGCACAACCTGGGCTATGTTATTTCCGGCTCCGATCTGGCCGACAGCGGCACGCTGCGGCATCTGGCGGCGCTGGGCATCCACACGGCGGTTGGGCATGACGCGGCGCATGTCCAGGGCGCGGACGCGGTGGTCACTTCCACCGCCGTCCAGCCCGACAACCCGGAAGTGCTGGCCGCGCGCGCGCGGCGTATTCCGGTGGTGCCGCGGGCGGTGATGCTGGCGGAATTGATGCGCCTCAAGCGCGGCATCGCCATCGCCGGCACGCATGGCAAAACTACCACCACCTCGCTGGTCACCAGCGTGCTGGCGGCGGCCGGACTGGACCCGACTTTCGTGATCGGCGGGCGGCTCAACAGCGCGGGCGTCAACGCGCGGTTGGGGTCGGGCGAATACATCGTGGTCGAGGCCGACGAATCCGACGCATCGTTTCTCAACCTGCTGCCGGTGATGGCCGTGGTGACCAATATCGACGCCGATCACATGGAAACCTACGGCCAGGATTTCGGGCGGCTCAAGGCCGCGTTCGTCGATTTTCTGCACCGTATGCCGTTTTACGGCACGGCCATCCTGTGCCTGGAAAGTCCGGCAGTGCGCGACATCCTGCCGCAAGTCAATTGCCCCATCACCAGCTACGGTTTTGGCGAAGATGCGCAGGTGCAGGCGGTTGATGTACGCACCGACGGCGCACAAATGCGCTTTACCGTGCTGCGCCGCAATGGTCATTCGTGGCCCGATCTGCCCGTCACACTCAATCTGGCCGGGCGGCACAACGTGCTCAATGCGCTGGCGGCCATCGCAGTGGCGGGCGAATTAGGCGTAGCCGACCAAGCGATACAGCAGGCGCTGGCCGAATTCAAAGGCGTGGGACGGCGCTTTCAACGTTGGGGGGACTGGCCCGCGCGTGATGGCGGCGCATTCACGCTGATTGACGACTACGGCCACCACCCGGCAGAGATGGCCGCGACCGTCGCCGCCGCGCGTGGCGCGTTTCCGGGGCGGCGTCTGCTGCTAGCGTTCCAGCCGCACCGCTACACCCGCACGCGCGATTGTTTCGAGGATTTGGTGCAGGTGTTGGGCAGCGCCGACGCACTGGCGTTGACAGAGGTTTACGCCGCCGGCGAAGCGCCTATTGCCCGCGCCGATGGCCGTGCGCTGGCGCGCGCGTTGCGCGTTGCGGGCAAGG
>JAIRRE010000112.1 GCA_031256125.1 Burkholderiaceae bacterium | reverse complement strand
TAATAGAACTCCAGGTGCTTGAATTCCATTTTGACGGCGGAAAACAGTTCCTCCACGCGCTGGATGTGATCGTCCATAGTGCCGCCCACGTCCATCAGCAGCAGCACTTTGACGGTGTTGTGGCGCTCGGGCACCATTTTCAAGTCCAGCCAGCCGGCGTTGGCGGCGGTGGCGCGGATGGTGTCGGGCAAATCCAGTTCCAGTTCGCTGCCCTGCCGCGCAAAACGCCGCAGTCGCCGCAGCGCAACCTTGATGTTGCGCGTGCCCAGTTCCTGCGTGTCGTCGTAATCGCGGTAGGCGCGCTGCTCCCACACTTTGACGGCGCTGCGGTTGCGGCCCGCGCCGCCGATGCGCACGCCCTGCGGGTTGTAGCCGCCGTGCCCGAATGGACTGGTGCCGCCGGTGCCAATCCATTTGTTGCCGCCCGCGTGACGCTCTTTTTGTTCTTCCAGGCGTTTTTTGAGCGTCTCCATCAACTCGTCCCAGCCCAGTTTTTCGATGGCCGCTTTTTGCTTGGGCGTGAGTTCGCGCTCCAGCGTCTTGCGCAGCCAATCGGCGGGAATTTCCTTGCGGAAGTCGGCGATCAACTCCACGCCCTTGAAGTAGGCGGCAAAGGCACGGTCGAACTTGTCGTAGTGCTTTTCGTCCTTGACCAGCGCCGCGCGGGCCAGGTAATAAAAATCGTCGATGGAGCATGCATCGGCACTGTCAGGCCCCACCACCCCCGCCTTGAGCGATTCGAGTAGGGTCAGGAATTCCTTGACCGACACCGGCAACCCGGCGGCGCGCAGGGTGTAGAAAAAGTCGATCAGCATGGCGGTGCGGTATTCAGATCATGAGGGCGTTATGAGCAGGCATTCTGCACCGGACTACTTGACCGAGCGTATATCCGGCAAAAACGCCGCGCACAGGCCCAGCAGAGGCAGGAAAGCGCAGACCTGATAGACAAAGTTCAGGCTGGTCAGATCGGCCAGATGCCCAAGCGCCGCCGCGCCCAGACCGCCCATGCCGAAGGCAAAGCCGAAGAACAGCCCGGCGACGGTGCCGACCTTGCCGGGCAGCAGTTCCTGCGCATAAACCAGAATCGCCGGAAACGCCGAGGCCAGCATCACCCCGATGATGGCGATCAGCACGCCCGTCCACAACAGGCTGGCGTGCGGCAGCAGCAGCGTGAATGGCGCCACGCCAAGAATCGAACCCCAGATCACGCGCTTTCTGCCAATGCGGTCGCCCACCGGGCCGCCCACCAACGTGCCCGCCGCCACGGCAGCCAGGAACAGGAACAGGAACATCAGCGCCAAGTGCTCCGAAATGTGGAATTTGCCCATCAGGTAAAAAGTCAGGTAGCTGTTGAGGCTGGCCAGATAAAAGTATTTGGAGAAGATCAGCAGCAGCAGCACGGCCAGCGTCGCCTGGATGCGGCCGCGCGAGAGCGTCACATCCTCGCCACTGCCCATCTTGCGCGCCTTGGGCTTCAAACGCCAGCGGTTGGCGGCATACCAGCGCCCGACGAAGCTCAGCAGCACCATACCGACCAGCGCGGCCAGCGAGAACCAAGCCGCACGGCCCTGCCCATGCCCGGTAATGATGAGCGCGACCAGCAGCGGCCCCAGTGCCGACCCGCCGTTGCCGCCCACCTGGAACACCGATTGCGCCAGCCCGTAGCGCCCGCCCGAGGCCATGCGCGCCACGCGCGAGGATTCGGGATGGAACACGGACGAGCCGGTGCCAATCAGCGCGGCGGCAGCCAGCACAAAGCCGTAGGAAGGCGCACCCGAGAGCAGCAACAGCCCCACCAGCGTAAAGCCCATGCCCACCGGCAGCGAATACGGCATCGGGCGCTTGTCGGCGATAAAACCGACGCACGGCTGAAGCAGCGAGGCGGCGAACTGATAGGTCATCGTAATCAGCCCCACCTGCCCGATGGTCAGCGCGAAACGCGCGTGCAGCATCGGGTAAATAGCCAGCAGCACCGACTGCATCATGTCGTTGAGCATGTGGCTGACACTGACCGCGCCCAGCACGCGAAAGGCGGTACGGTCGTTTACTGGCCCGGCGGAGATTCCGGGCGTCGTCGCCACGGGTGAGGAAGCAACAGAACCTGCCGCTGCGGCGGCATCGGGCATGGCGTTATTCATGGGCGGCTGGACCAGGCGGTAAAACATCGCGCAATGGCACACCGCGCGACCAAAATGGAAGCGGGAAAGTTTAAAGAGAACTGGCGAAATTTGCAGGGACTGCGCGCTTGGGGCGCACACTCAGCCAGAGCCAGCCGTTATTTATCCCGCTCCAGCAAATACAGCAGATGCGCACGCACTTCGGGCCATTCGCCTGCCAGCAGGCTGTACATGACGGTATCTCGCACCGTGCCGTCGCGCCGCAGCGCGTGGTGGCGGGTGACGCCGTCTTTTTTCGCGCCCAGCCGCTCTATGGCGCGCTGACTGGCGTAGTTGAAGTTGTCGGTGCGCCAGCCCACTACGGCACAGCCGATGGTCTCGAAAGCGTGGCGCATCATCATCAGCTTGCACACGGTGTTGACGTGCGTGCGCTGCACGCGCCGGGCATACCACGTGTAACCAATTTCCACCCGGCGGACGGCGGGCACGATGTCGTGGTAGCTGGTGCTGCCCAGCACCGTGCCGGTGGCATCCTCAATCACGGCAAAGGCCAGGCGCGAGCCTTCGGCGCGCAGTTGCAAGGCCGTTTCGATATAGGCGCGGGTTTGTTGCGGTTCGGGCACGCTGGTGACGCGCAGTTTCCACAATTGACCATCGGTGGCGGCCGCGCGCAGGCCGGCCTCGTGTTCAAGCGCCAGCGGCTCCAGCCGCACGCCGCGTTCGCGTTGTATTTGGGGTTGGATGAAGGCGTCGGCGGAAGGCATGGCGGGGTTACCGGTTGCGTTGATTCATGAACACCAATTTTTCAAACAGCGGCACATCCTGCTCGTTTTTCAGTAGCGCGCCCACCAGCGGCGGTACGGAAATTTTGTCGTCCGCGCTGCGCAGGGCGGTAAGCGGGATGTCCTCGGCTACCAGGAGCTTGAGCCAATCGAGCAATTCGCTGGTGGAAGGTTTTTTCTTCAGCCCTGGCAGACCGCGCACGTCATAGAACACCTTCATGGCGGCGGTGAGCAGTTCTTTTTTGAGATCGGGGAAATGCACGTTCACGATCTGCCGCATGGTTTCCGGCTCCGGGAACCGGATGTAGTGGAAAAAACAGCGGCGCAAAAAGGCGTCGGGCAACTCTTTTTCGTTATTGGAGGTGATGAAAACCAGTGGCCGGTGCCGGGCGCGGATGGTTTCGCGCGTCTCGTAGCAATGGAACTCCATACGGTCGAGTTCGCGCAGCAGGTCGTTGGGGAACTCGATGTCGGCTTTGTCGATTTCGTCGATCAGCAGCGCCACTGGCTGTTCGGCGGCAAAGGCTTGCCACAGTACGCCGCGCACGATGTAGTTGTGGATGTCTTTGACGCGGTCGTCGCCCAATTGGCTGTCGCGCAGTCGGCTTACGGCATCGTATTCATACAGGCCCTGCTGCGCCTTGGTGGTGCTTTTGATGTGCCATTGCAGCAGCGGCAGGCCGACCGCTTGCGCGACCTCCTCGGCCAGCATGGTCTTGCCCGTGCCCGGTTCGCCCTTGACCAGCAATGGGCGCTGCAGCGTAATGGCGGCGTTGACCGCCAGCATCAGGTCTTGCGTGGCGACGTAGTGTTCGGATCCCTGAAATTTCATGACATCGTGGATGAGGTGTGAGCAGGATGCGCCCGTGCGCGAAACCAGGCCCGAAGCCGGACCCGGACCCTATCCAGTCATTGTGCGCGGAAAACGCCGCCGCCGCTGTCGGACGGGCGTCACACGCCGGCCATGCGGGGAACTATTGACCGGGTGGATTTTTGCTACTTATTCGGAGATTCTGGGTGAGCATTCCGCGTTGCCCGGCGCTGCACTGCCGCGACGTAAGTGGCGCCATCGGGCGCTTGGCCGCTGGCTTGGGCGTCGGCGAGCATTTGGCCCAGGCACTCCATCGCCACGTGGTGGGCGGCGTGCAGGTCGCTTTGGCGGCGGGCCAGCAGTTCCACCGCCTGGCGGATGCCGCGCGGCTGATCGATGCTGCATTGCTCGCTGATTGACAGATGCATGGCAAGGTGCAGAAACGGATTGCCGCCGGGGCTGCCTTCGGGATACTGGCGCGCCACGGCGTCGGCGGCGTCGGCGAAGTCGTCATGCCATTCGGGGTGTTCGGCGATCCAGTTGGCGGCAATTGCTTCCAGCGCTTCCACGGGCTGACCCGCCTGGTGTTTGGCCCAAGCGCCGCAAAAAAAGCGCCGCACGTCTTCCTGGGTGGGATTGAACATGGGGCAAGGGTAGCACCACAGCGGCCAATGCACATCCACCGGCGGTGCGGATTCAATCGTCTAGCACGGCTCCGGCACGGCCGGTATCGGTGTTTATCCCGATGGCCTGGATTGACCGGGATGCCGAGAATAGCTTTATGAATATGGAAACTGCTGCCCAAGTGTCCGCAGTGATCGGGCTACCCACTGATGATTGACAAAATCGCACACAACATTGCGCAGGCGCTGGAAGGCATCGCCGACGGCGCAACGGTGCTAATCGGCGGTTTTGGCGATTCCGCCGGCCTGCCCGTCGAACTGATCGACGGCTTGATCGAGCAGGGCGCCCGGAACCTGACGGTGGTCAGCAACAACGCCGGCACGGGCGACACCGGCTTGGCCGCGCTCCTAAAAGCCGGGCGCGTACGCAAAATGATTTGCAGCTTTCCGCGCCAGGCCAACAGTTATGTTTTCGACGGCTTGTATCGCAGCGGCAAGGTTGAACTCGAATTGGTGCCGCAAGGCAATCTGGCCGAGCGCATCCGCGCGGCGGGCGCGGGCATCGGCGCATTCTTCTGCCCCACCGGCTATGGCACGGTTTTGGCCCAAACCAACGGCGTGCCGCGCGAGACGCGCGAAATCGGCGGCCGCCAGTATGTGCTGGAATACCCGATTCACGGCGATGTGGCCTTGGTCAAGGCCGAACGCGGCGACCGCTGGGGTAACCTGACCTATCGCAAGGCCGGGCGCAACTTCGGTCCGGTGATGGCGATGGGCACCCAAAAAACCATTGCCTCGGTGCACGAGGTGGTGGAACTGGGCGCGCTCGATCCCGAAGCCATCGTCACGCCAGGCATCTTTGTGCACCGCATCGTCAAGGTCAATCGCGCGGCGGCATAGGCCGATGGATTCAATCAAGGATATAGCCATGACTTACGCAAAACGCACCCCGGAACAAGTGGCCGAGCGCGTGGCGCAGGATATTTTCGATGGCGCGGTGGTCAACCTCGGCATCGGCCAACCGACACGGGTAGCCAATCATCTGCCAGCCGGGCGGGAAATCATCCTGCACAGCGAAAACGGCATCCTCGGCATGGGGCCGGCGCCTGCTGCCGGACAGGAGGATTACGACCTGATTAATGCCGGCAAACAACCCGTCACGCTGCTACCCGGCGGCGCTTTCTTTCACCACGCCGACAGCTTTGCCATGATGCGCGGCGGGCATCTGGACATCTGCGTGCTGGGCGCATTTCAGGTCTCCGCCACGGGTGATCTGGCCAACTGGAGCACCGGTGAGCCGGATGCGATTCCGGCCGTCGGCGGCGCGATGGACCTGGCGGTCGGTGCCAAACAAACCTGGGTGATGATGGATTTGCTGACCAAGCAAGGCCAGAGCAAACTGGTGCCGGCGTGCACCTACCCGCTGACCGGCATCGGCTGTGTCAAGCGCGTCTATACCGACTTGGCGACTTTTGCCTGTTCGTCGCGGGGGCTGGCGCTGATCGACACGGTAGCGGGTTTGACGCACACCGAATTGGAACGACTGGTCGGCCTGCCTATCGCGCCCGTTTGCTAACAAGGTTTCCTGCTCACTGCCACATGATCGACAAAATTGTCACCACCGTTGCCGAGGCGCTGGCCGGTGTGTCTGACGGCGCGACAGTGCTGATCGGCGGCTTTGGCGGCGCGGGCACGCCTCAGGAGTTGATCGAGGGGCTGGCCGAGCAGGGCGCGCGCGACCTGACGGTGGTGGCCAACAATGCCGGCCTCGGCGAAGCCGGGCTGGCGCGGCTGATGAAGCTCGGGCGGGTGCGCCGCATCGTGTGCAGCTATCCGCGCGCCACCGACAGCCACGTGTTCGACGCGCTTTACCGCGCCGGCAAAATCGAACTGGAACTGACGCCGCAGGGCAATCTGGCCGAGCGTATTCGT
>JAIRRE010000098.1 GCA_031256125.1 Burkholderiaceae bacterium | reverse complement strand
ATCGCCGCGCTGCTCATGCGCCACGGCTACGCCAACATCGACTTGACGCACGACGATTTGGCCAAGGAGCATGTGCGCTACATGGTCGGCGGCCATTCGCCGCTGGCCAGTGACGAGCGGCTGCTGCAATTTGTCTTCCCCGAACGGCCCGGCGCGCTGTTCAAGTTCCTGGACTTGATGCAGCCGAGCTGGAATATTTCCCTGTTCCACTACCGCAACCAGGGCGCCGATCATGGTCACATCCTGGTCGGCATCCAGGTGCCCGCGCAGGACGACGCGGCATTCCGGCGTTTTCTGGACGATCTGGGTTACCCGTGGGAAGAACAAACCGGCAACCCGGCGTACCGGCTGTTTCTGCGCAACGATTAAGCGCGAGGCGTACCCCGCCCCGCCATCAGCGCAGCAGCCGTTCTGGCGCTCGATTGAGTTTGTCGAGCGCGTCGCGCGTGGCGTGGATGGTCAGGGATTCTTCTTCCAGCGGCGCCAACAGACCCGCTTGCAGGTAGGAAGCGAGCCGCCGGGTTTGAATCAGGTAGCTCGCGCCCGATGCGGCGGCAAATAGGTGTAATTGCCCGTGCGCGCTGCGCCAGACATATTGCACCCGCGTTGCCGCGCCCTGACCATGCAGCGTGAACCACTGGCCATATTGCAGCTCGCGCGCCCATTGCAACGCACCGGCATCAGGCTGCGCGCCGCCAGCGGCGATAACGTGCAAATTCGCGCTCTCCTCGCCCAATATTTGTTCGAGCAGCGCCGGATCGAGCAGCAGATCGCCTTCGGGATCATCGGTGACCACATCTTCCAGCCCGGTGAGCGCGCGCGCCAGCGTATTCATCTGCGCCGGCGTAATGCCCTGCGCGGGCGTGTTGAACGCATGCACAACAGCCTGGTTGAGCAGGCGAATGTGGCTATCCTGTTCGTCCTCGGACATGGCCAGCAGGGTCATGCCGGCGCGCAGCGTTTGCAAAATACCCGGCAGGTATTGCGTGACCTGCCGGCGCTCCGCGCGGTCGGCCTTGGGGCTGACGGCCCATAGCAGATCGGCGGCGGCTTGCTTGAAGCGCATCGTCTCGGCGTCCTGCGCGCCGCGCCGCACCACGGCCAGCGCCAGCACTTCCGACCAGACGCGAAACAGGAACTCGCGCACGTCGTTGCTCACCGGTACGGCGCTGAGCATCTTGCGCAGCTCAATGGTGTATTGAATCGCCAGCGCGTCCTTTTGCTCAATCTGCTGCGCCAGCGTGGCAAACTGTTGCGCCGGTTTGCCCTCGGCCAGCGCGCTACCCAGAAATTTCTCAAATTCCGAGAGTACGAGTTGGAACGCCTTCTTGCCGGTTTCGGGGTATTGCTCGATCACTTGCACGATGCGCTTGACCTCCTGCTCCAGCCGCCCGCCATCGACCTTGACGTCGTCCAGCCCCATCGCGCACGCACCCATCCGGTCAATCAGCCGGCGAGCCGGGTGGTCGGTGGCTGCAAAAAATTCCGGCTCGGCCAGCGCCAGCCGCAACACCGGCAATTGCAAACGCGCGAACCACACACGCAACGCAGACGGCATCCGCTCATCGGTCAGGATGGACTGGAACATGAGCGAAACGATTTCGATGATCGCTTTTTCGTCCGCGCGCTCAGCCTTGTCCTTGAGCGCCTCGGCTTCGTCCCTGAGCGCTCCGGCGGCCTGATCGATTTCGGCGGGGCCGACTTCTTTTTCCTCCGCCGAGTTCTGGCGTTCGCGCGGCAGGTATTCGGTTTTCGGAAACGATGCTGGCGCCGGCTCGGTCAACGCCGGCGCCGGCCCGGTCAATGCCTGCGCTAACACGGGCGATACCGGTTGCGTCACACCGGCGGCAAAGGCCGTGCCGACGTATTGCGTGGCCAACGTGCGCAAACGACCGAGTACGTCCTGGGCGCGCTGCTGTTGTTCCACCAGCGCCGGCGCCAGATTGGCCCACGCCGACGGCGACACCACGATGCCGGCGCCGCTTGCGTTCCTCGCAGATGCGTCCCCGTCCATCATCACAGGCCCGCGCGCAGCAACGCCGCCGCCATGCAGCGCCCCTTCATACTCCGCCCGGCCGACGCTGCCCGGCGGGGCATACGCCAAGCCTCCCGAAGGCAACGGCATCGTGTACCCCGGTTCGTTGCCAAGACCCGTGGCATACAGATCGCTGGAACGGCTGGTGGCCAAGACGCTAGCGCCGCTGTCCAAGCCCCCCGCGCCCACAGGCAGCCGACCACTACCGGCGGCGTTGCTGGGTGCGCGCCGCACCAGCGGGCGCAAGTCGATTTGGCGCGCCACGCCGTGTTCGATCAGAAAGGCGTTGGCGTGCTCGTAGGCTTGGCGCAAACCGTTGGCCGCATGTTGATGGATGGCGCTTTGCGCCAACGTCCATTGGGCCAGCGTGAGACCACAATCGGCCCAGGCATCGACCAATGCCCTGGCGAAAGTTTCAGGCCGGAACACGTCGCCGGAAACGGGAGCATCGCGCTGCTCCAAATTCCGTACCCGGATGCGCAGCTGGCCCAATGCCTCCGCGGCCTGGTCGGCAATAGCGGCGGCCAAGCGCCCGGAGACCACCGTGCGCTCCATGGCGTCGTCGTCGAGCAACGTCAAACCCGCCGCCGCGCCTCCTGTGGCGCTCAGCGATCCGAAGGCGGTTTTGCCGGTTGACCCAGCCTGACCTGTCGCGCGCCATGCGCGTTGCGCCGCCTCCGTCCACGCCCGCCCGCTGCGGAGCAAGGCAGCCTCGGCGTCCATGATTTGGTACCTGTCAACCCCGGGTTTTTTCGCGCCGGGCGCGCGCAGCGCCTCGGCAACCCGGTCGTACAAGGCGCCAATCAGCCTTGCAACCTCGTCATTGAAACGTTCGCGCAGTTGGCGCACGAGAGGAGATTCAGCAGGCGATTCAACAGTAACCATCACCACAACCTTGACCCGACTCTGGTTGATGTCGCATACAGCGTGCCACGCTTTCCGGTGTGAGTTTGCTCACACCGGCAGCGAATAAATCACACCACGGCTCCGGCGTTCGGGTCGTCCATGTTGTTCTTGCGGCTCATTTTGGCGAGGTCTTCGCGCTTGACGTGCAGCCACATCGCAATGGCGGCGGCGACGAATACCGATGAGTAGATGCCAAAGCAGATGCCGATGGTCAGCGCCAGCGCGAAGTAATGCAGCGTCTGGCCGCCAAACAGCAGCATCGACAGCACCATCGCCTGCGTGCAGGCGTGGGTAATGATGGTGCGGCTGATGGTGGCGGTGATGGCGTGGTCGATGATCTCGCGCGTATTAAGTTTGCGGTAGCGCCGGAACGCTTCGCGGATACGGTCGAAGATCACCACGGATTCGTTGACCGAATAGCCCAGTACGGCCAGCACCGCAGCCAGCACCGATAGCGAAAACTCCCACTGGAAGAAAGCGAAGAAGCCCAGGATGATGACGACGTCGTGCAAGTTTGCGATAACACCTGCGATGGCAAACTTCCATTCAAAGCGCAGTGACAGGTAGATCACGATGCCCAGCACGACGCAGCCCAAAGCCTTCAGACCGTTCCAGAACAGTTCCTGCCCAACCTGCGGGCCGACGAATTCGGTGCGCCGCAGTTGCACGTCGGCGTTTTGGGTCTTGAGCGCGCTCATGACCTGATCGGTCTGCTGCGCGGAAGTTTGGCCTTTTTGCAGCGGCAGGCGAATCAGCACGTCGCGCGAGGTGCCGAAATTTTGCACCTGCCCGTCCGGGTACCCCAGCTTTGCCAGCGCGCCGCGCACCTGGCCGAGGTCGGCGGTCTGCGTGTAAGCGACCTCCATAACCGTGCCGCCGGTGAACTCCACCGACAG
>JAIRRE010000342.1 GCA_031256125.1 Burkholderiaceae bacterium | reverse complement strand
CCCAGCACGACGCGGGCGCCCTGCGCGGCCAGATGCCGCGCTGCCGCCGCGCCCAGCCCGCTGCTCGCACCAGTGATGACGATGACTTTGCCGGTAATGTTATTTGCACTCATGGCGCATTCCTTTCAACGGTCGATCAATTGCTGCTGACGGGCCGAATAGCGATCGCCCGCGATCTTGATTTGCCGCAAGGCCGATTCGATGGCCGACAGCTCGCCGGCCGTCAGCGTGATGTTGGCCGCGCCCAGGTTTTCTTGCAGGCGGTGCAGTTTGGTGGTGCCCGGAATCGGCACGATCCACGGCCTTTGCGCCAGCAGCCACGCCAGCGCGATTTGCGCGCGCGTCACGCCCTTGCCTGCCGCGAGGCGCCCCAGTTCATCCACCAGATCGGCATTGTCCTTGCGGTTCTTGACCGAAAAGCGCGGGATGCCGTTGCGGAAATCGTCCGCCGCAAAGGCGGTGTGCGCGTCGATCGCGCCGGTCAAAAACCCCCGGCCCAACGGACTGAACGGCACGAAGCCGATGCCCAGTTCTTCCAGCGTGGGCAGCACGCTGGTTTCCGGCTCGCGCCACCACAACGAATACTCGCTTTGCAGCGCCGTCACCGGCTGCACCGCGTGCGCGCGGCGGATGGTTTGTGCCCCGGCTTCGGACAGGCCGAAGTGCCGCACCTTGCCCGCGCCAATCAGTTCCTTGACCGCGCCGGCCACGTCCTCGATCGGCACGGCAGGATCGACCCGGTGCTGATACAGCAGGTCGATGCGGTCGGTCCTCAGGCGCTTCAGGGACGCTTCCACCACTTCGCGGATATGCGCCGGGCGGCTGTCCGTGCCGCCTGCCGCGTCGCCGATCTTGAAGCCAAATTTGGTGGCGATCACCACCCGGTCGCGCACCGGTGCCAGCGCCTCGCCGACCAGTTCTTCATTGATGTAGGGGCCATAGACCTCGGCGGTGTCGAACAAAGTCACGCCCTGATCGACTGCCGCGCGAATCAGCCCGATGGCCGCTGTTTTCTCCAGGGCCGGCCCGTAGCTGTGGTTCAAGCCCATGCAGCCCAGCCCAATGGCCGAAACTTCCAGACCGCTCTTTCCGAGTGTGCGTTTTTGCATGGTGTGCTCCTGTTTAAGTAGTTAGTTGGATTGCGGAAACTACCGCTTAACGAAGTGTAAAGCGGTACGGAATCATAAAAGCGCCCGCGTCACAAGAAACCGTTCCAGTTCGTCAATCGTAGGCAAGGCGGCCAAGACGCCGAGCTTGCGTGACACCATAGCGCCGCAGGCGCAGGCTCGGCAAAGGCTATCCTCCAGGGTACGGCCTTCGTCGAGGCTAACAGCCAGCCCGGCGGTAAAAGCGTCCCCGGCACCCAGGGTGTCCACGCTATCGACGGGAAACGCTTGCTGGCAAAGCGGACTCTTGCCACGCTGCCGCGCCAGCGCGCCGCCCGCGCCCAGGGTAACGACCACCATCTCCGGTCCGCGTGCCAACAAACGCCCGGCGATCTCAGAAGCTTCGTCCCAGGTAGCCGGAATCGGACTCGCCCGACCAGCCTCCGGGGCGCTTGTCAACTGTACGGCTTCGATGGCATTGACTATGAGAATCGACGTGCTTTCCCAAAGGCGCTGGTCCAGCCGCCGCAACGGGGACGGATTGAGCAGCGTGCGGGTGCCGCACGCTCTGGCCGTCCGAAACGCCTCGATGATCGGCGCATCGGCAATCTCGAACTGGGCCAGCGTCATGCTGGCCCGGCTTACTTGTTGCGCACAGGCCGCGACATCGGCTGCCGACAATGCCAGGTTTGCGCCCGGATACACGGCCAGACAATTCTCACCCTGCGCATTGATAAAGCCCACGCCGGCGCCGGTTTTCTTCTGCGCATACCGTCTGAGCATGGTTGGCGGCAAATCCGCCTGGGCCAGAGCGTCCTGGGCGGCTTCGCCGAACCCATCGTCGCCGGTGGCCAGTAGGCCGTCCACTGTGGCACCGAGCCGCCGCGCTCCGACTGCCAAATTGAACCCCTTGCCGCCCGGTTCCATCATCAGGGCTTCAGCCCGCAGCGACTCTCCCGAACGGGGCCAGACTGCGACTTTGGCCGAACAAGCAAGCACAAAGCTGCATAGTATGAACAACGACACAACAACAATATAAGAATTGCGCTCACTTCGCAATTATGCTGCGATCTGATGCCGATCTTAGGCATTTATGACATATTTTATAATTGCATCCGCTCACTTCGAAAATACCGGACGATGTCACTCCTTGCGCCCTACCGTCCGTCATCAACCCGATTCGCGCTCGTAGGTGGCGCAGCCGCTTTGCGGCCGGATTGGCAAGCGCGCGTGGCGCCGCAGCGCGGCCAACTTCCCCAGCAACGCCCGAACGGGCTGATGGTACAGCCCACGCTGAATCGGCTGCGGGGCTTCACGGAGGAAATAACCGAACTGGGCTACCAGCCCTCATCGGTCGTTCTGGCGCGGGATCGGGTACGCAGCCGTCCCGCGTCCACCCTGTCCGACGCGCTGCCAGACGCACCCTTTCTGCGCCTGGAACGGGTTCGTAAAGCCGACAGCATGGCGATGTCGCATGAAACCGCCTGGTATGACCTGACTGCCGCACCTTGTCTGGCCGCAACCGATGGATCGATGTCCATCTACGCACTGTTGCGCGCGGCGGGCAAACCGTTGGTTCGCTGCGAACAGACCATCGAGGCCGTCCTGCCCACGCCGCAGCATATGGACGTGTTCGGGTTTCCCTGCCCCGTCCCATGCCTGCTGATACGCCGGCGCAGCTACGCCGCCAATGGACGATTGATCGAATACGTCGAGGGCATATTCCGCGGCGACGCCTACGTTTTACACGTGGGCCTGCAAGCGGCGCAGACCGCCACGGCCGGGCTGCAAACCCTGCGCGAGCGCTTCCACCTGACCCCGGCGGAAATGCGCGTGGCACAGGAAATCGTAAAAGGAGAAGGACGAATGGCCGCCGCCAAACGGATCGGCATCGGCGAGGCCACACTCAAGTCCCATCTCATTCATATTTTTGAGAAAACCGGCGTTACCCGCCAGGCTGAGCTGGTCCGGCTGATCCACGAAGGGCCATAGCGCCCGCCACGGGCGCAAGGTCGGCCATTCGGATGGCTGCGCACCGTCCGACGGGCAATGGTTCGTTGCTCCCTGTTCTTGCGGCGGAGTTTTTCCCTGTCTGCCTCTACAGCTTGGGTTTCCAGCCAACGGCGCAGGGTGGATTGATCCTTGGCTCAACCAGTTTTCTGTTAATAATTTTTACTTTTTTCTCAACCGTTCGGTTGTTGTGCGTTACTTCGCTCATGGGTAAATTTGATCGGTCGAGCAGCAGGCCAATGTCGGCCTGACTCGACTCCACCCACCTCCGTGAGCATCGGAGCGGTTCAACTCTGAAGGATGAAGATTGTGGCTCAAACCTGTCGCTATTACCTTCCCATGATTACAACGGGATGGCGAAATTATGATTGGAACGGTGTTATTACCGCAAATTCGATCGTGCATATTTCGGCCTCTGAATACGACCCAAATAATAAAAACGTAAGATTCGGCGGCTCGGCATTGATCTCCGTGAGGAATGTCGTACCGCACGGCCCCGGCGTTATCACCATCACCCCCCCGCCGACCTCACCCTCGCTTCCGCCCCCAGCCCCGCCCTCGCCCCCCAACATGTTCGGTAATACACAACCGTACGTGTACAACACGTTTTCGCATAATACCACTGGCACCGGCGGTGTTGCATTCTTTCTACAGATTGATTGGACCCCTTGGCTTAATGTCGCCGTGGATATTACGGTTTTCGATGCTCCCACTCAGACTTATTCAGATCCAGTTCCTCTACCTCCTATTGTAAAGTGAATGAGGAAAATTGGAGTCAATTTACCATTTAGGCAAGATAGGATGGGTAGAGCGTAGTGAACCACATTGCCTGAAAAAACTGATGGGTTTTACAAAAAACCGTGTTCCACATAAATTGGATTGAGTTTACGATCCCCAACAATCAAAGACCCCTCCCTAAGGGGGGTCTTTGATTTAAGTGAATGAGAGGATTGGAATCAGCTCACCATTTGAGTATCATAGAAACAAGCGCTGTCCTATAACCTCCTCCGTGGGCAAGCGCTGCAATCTTGCAGAGCGCTTGATAAACAAGAGCGGCGCTTCATGCAGTCCGGCTATTTGTGCGCTGATGCGCACGGATTGGGAAGGGAATGCTTGGTGGCGATGTAAGTATTTGCGGCACAATTTGCAATCCAAGAGCAACCGTGACGATAGTTATATTCAGCGGCCGCTCCCACACTCCGTTTTTCAAGGAATCAAAATGGATTTCGACACAGCTTTTGATCGCCTGATCGGCTACGAGGGCGGATACGTCAACAACCCGGTCGATCCGGGCGGCGAGACCAACTATGGCATTACCCTGAACGTGGCGCGCGCTTGCGGCTACAGCGGCTCGATGTGTGGCCTCACGCTCAGTCAGGCCAAGGCTATCTACCACGACCTGTACTGGGATCGCGCCCAGTGCGACCAGTACCCGGGCGCGGTTGCATTCCAGGTATTCGACGCCGCAGTCAATCACGGCGTGGCGCAGGCTATCCGGTTTTTACAGTGCGCCCTGGGGGTAGCCGCTGATGGCAGCGTCGGCCCCGCCACACTGGCGGCGCTGCACAGCGCATCGGTGCCCGAGGTGCTGACGCGCTTCAATTCGGAACGCCTGAATTTCTACATCAGCCTCTCGACTTGGCCTGCGCTGGGCAAAGGCTGGGTGGGACGCGTGGCCGCCAACCTCAAATACGCTTCCGAGGACGCATGATGCAATGGCGTGATATCGCCGGTGTCGTTGGCAAAGCCGCGCCCTTGGTCGGCGGCCTTCTGGGCGGTCCGGCCAGCGCTGCTGTGGGCGGCCTGGTGGCCGCAACGCTGGGCGTCGAGGCATCGCCGGATGCGGTTTCCGCGGCATTGCTGGCCGATCCGCAGGCGGCGCTCAAGATCAAAGAACTGGAAGCCAACTCGCGCCCGCAGTTGCAG
>JAIRRE010000221.1 GCA_031256125.1 Burkholderiaceae bacterium | reverse complement strand
TTGAACGGTTTTGCTATATCTTCAGTAAGACGTTGCTCCAACTGCGTATCGGTAAAATCATTGACATCAAAAACGCTCACCTCGATTGTGGCATTGTGATCCACGCATTGACTTGGCGTTCCATTGATTTCCTGGAAGCGCGCCCGTAACATCGAATGCCGAGCAGCCAATACATTGAGTGCCTTATTCAGATGGCTATCATCCAGCTCTCCCGAAATACGGATACAGAAATTTATATTAAAAAAACCGCGCGATTCGGGATGCATTTGATACTGCAACCACAAACCGCGTTGGGATGCAGATAATGGATACCAAGCATCCGGCTCATATTTTACTGTCGTCATTTATAAAGTCTCCCCTCGCCCCAATCCAACTCGCCATCACGATTGGACTTGGTACAGAGTTAAAACTTATACAACTATTTAACATATCAAATCTGTCGCATTTATCCTGAGTAATTAAAAGAACAAGCAGGCACACCACGGGAACTCGACTCAAGCGCCAAAGGAGAACGCCCGCCGAGCGCGCACAGCAAGGTCAATGCGATCCTGCATATACTCAAGACCGGATGGGAGCCAGAACTGTGTTGATACGCTTGGTTTGCTTGGGCACTTAGCGGGTCTGCACAGCGCGCCTCAATGGCCGCTACAGTGGCAAACTGCTTGATTAGCAAAAAACCATGTTCGACTGGCTGCTGGTGGCTGCCCAGAACATCGAGAGGCATACCTTCAAGGTCTTGCCCTAGCGCTCGATTGCCCTGCGCAACTTTGCCTGGCTCAATCGATGCGAACAATCGCATGGAAGTTACTGATTGTAACTTGCTATCAGTAAACCGTTGGGATTGCATCTCTGATGACCTCATGTTAGTACATCATACCATGATATATGAAAGTCCTCACATTGATGCGTCCTGTCCACGTCCATTTAACCCCATCCCCAAGCTCCATCCTGCTCGTTTTAAAAAATAAGCCGGTTTTTGCGCCCGCCGCGCCGTTTCCACAAGATGGGTTAGAACATGAATTGCTTATTTTTTGAGCATTTTTGACCTTGTGGCAACGTTGATCTCCGCCTATTGCGAACAGGCATCTTTTGAACATTGTGCTTGGGTTGACGGCATTTTTATCAACATCCTCAGTATCTAAAGACTCCCTCCTCATGCTTAAAAATTAAGCGTTGCGCGCCGTCGCTCACGGGAACATCCGTCCCCCCCACGCGCAGCGTGAGGGGATGAACAACGCGCCTCGCAGCGCACCCCCCTTACCCTCAGAAGGCGGGAAAGGGAAGGCTGTGCCCGTAAAATGTTCAATGCGCTGAGGAAGGCAAGACGACCGCAGATTCCCCCACCCTGATTGAAATACTATTGATTTAATAGCTAAAAATTCAATAGGAACAGGGATTCATAGGGATTTCCGTGCTGTTGATAAGGTTATTCGACCCCCACTTGGCAAGGCATCTTCTGAATAAATTCATTATTGTTAACGTATAACAACTTTTAATGATGGCGCAGAGAAGCACTAACCGCATCAGTTGCGCACTTGTTTGTCAGGTAGCTGTATCACTTTGCAATCGCACGGGATTCCATACCAGCGCGCTCCCGGTGCCATGCTGAGCGCTCGGCGTGCAAAATATGACTATCCTCCCTACCTTTGAACCGTCGGCGTCCAACTACGGCCCTCGCCATAGCCTGAAAGCAGACCAGGATGTAACAATGCGCAACACTCTCATTTCGAGCAAGCTTAAGTTTTTTACGTCAACACCGATGATTAAAATGACCCCTGTTGGCGCCCCGCGCGCTTGGGCGCTTTGGCCCTGTTTGTCATGTGCCGGCGTGGCGTTGGCCGGCGCGATTGCGGTCGCCGCGCCCGCAGCCGCGCAGAGCGCCTATCCCATCACCGCGACGCAACGGGCTACCGCCCAACAGGTTGCTGCCGCTGGCGTGCCTCTGTCGGCGCTGGCGCCGGACGCGCCGCAGGAATACACGGTGCAACACGGCGATACGTTGTGGCGCATTTCGGGCCTGTATCTGCGCTCGCCCTGGCGCTGGCCGGAACTGTGGGGCATGAATTTGCAGGACATCCACAACCCGCACCTGATCTATCCTGGACAGCAGCTGTATCTGGAACGGGTGGGCAACCGCGCCATCCTGCGCGCGCGCCAGGTCATGGACGGGCAAGAAGGCGCGACCGTGCGCGTATCGCCGCGCAACCGCGTCGAGATGCTGGACGCCAGCCCGCTGCCGACGCTGGAGCCGGGCTTGATCGAGCCGTTTCTGACCGAATCGCTGATCGTCGATGACGGCGTTTTCAAGCAGGCGCCACACGTCGTGGCGGTGCGTAACAGCGACCACATGATCGCCAGTATGAGCGAGCAGGCTTACGTGCTCGGCCCAGCGGATGCGCCGGTGCGGCTGGCGTCCGGCCAGCCGACCGATTACCAGATATTCCGCGAGTCCAAGCCGCTCAAGGATCCGGTTTCCGGAGATGTGTTGGGTTATGAGGCGCAATACGTGGGCCGCGCCACCGTGTTGCGCGGACAAGGCGATACGGTTTCCAACAAGCTCGACGCCCCCGGCGCACGCACCCGGGATACGTCACCCCCCTTTCCCGAATCGGGCAACCTGAGCGCAACCCCGCAGTCCGCGCCCGCGCAACGTCCAGGCGGCGCAGCCCAAACGGATAAGGGGCTGCCGGTGCCCGCCACGATCCGCATCGACAGCAGTCAGGAGGAGGTACGGCCGGGCGACCGCCTGCTGCCCACGCCGCCGCGCCAATGGCGTAGCTACGCGCCGCACGCGCCGGCGGTCCCGATCGACGCGCGCGTGGTCAAGGTCTTCGGTGACGAAACCGTGCGCTACGCCGGACAAGACCAAATCGTGGTCATTAACAAAGGACTGCGCGACGGCATCGAAACCGGGCAGGTGCTGATGGTGCTCACCGCTGGCCAGCGCATGAAGGATCCGGGCGGTCATAACGCGCAGGTGCGCCTGCCCGACGAACGCAACGGTCTGGCGATGGTGTTCCGTCCGTTCGAGCGCGCCTCCTACGCGCTCATCATGAACATTACCAATCCAGTGCAGACGGGTGACAAACTGGTCAACCCCCAATGACGCGCCAGCGCCAGAGCCGGTGCAAGACGGCGATCTGGCGGCTTGGCTGCGCCTGACGCTCACCCCTGGCGTGGGCAGCAGCGCAGCGCGGCGTTTGCTCGCCGCCTTTGGCTGGCCAAGCGCCCTGTTCACGCAAAGCGCCATCGCGCTGCGGCAGGTGGTCAGCGCCGCGCAAACCAGCGCCCTGTTGGCTGAACCGCCCGATTTCGCCAGCAAGTTGCGCACTGCCCAAGCCTGGCTGGCGCAAGACCCGGCGCAGCACGCCATCGTCCCGCTGGGCGACGCGCGCTACCCGCCAAGCCTGCTGGCGATTGAAGACCCGCCGGTGCTGTTGTACCTGGCCGGGCGCATCGACCTGCTCCAGGCACACGGCTGGCCGACACGCAGTTTGGCGATGGTCGGGGCGCGCAACCCCACGCCGCAAGGCAGCCAGAATGCCCGCGACTTCGCGCGCGCATTCGCCGCCGGTGGCGTGTGCGTGGTCTCCGGCCTGGCGCTGGGCATCGACGGCGCGGCGCACGCAGGCGCGCTGGCGGCATTCGATACGTCACCGAACACGCCGCCCGCCGCGTTGGCAACGTTGGCCGTTGCCGGCACCGGCATCGACCGCGTCTACCCGCGCCAGCACCGCGACCTGGCCCACCGGATCGTCGCGTGCGGCCTGCTCATCAGCGAATACCCTCTGGGCACGCCGCCGCTGGCGACCAATTTCCCAAAACGCAACCGGATCATTGCCGGTCTGACGCAGGGCGCGCTGGTGGTGGAAGCGGCACTGCAATCAGGCTCGCTCATCACCGCGCACCTGGCCGTCGAGCAGGGCAAAGATGTGTTTGCCATCCCCGGTTCTATCCACAGCCCGCTCTCGCGTGGCTGCCACGCCCTGATCCGCCAGGGCGCAAAACTGGTCGAAACCGCGCAAGACGTGCTGGAAGAACTGCGCTGGCCTTTCGGGGTTGATCCCGCCGTGCCTGCCCCGCCGCCGGACAACACGGCCAATGCCACGGCGCCACCCGCCTCCGGGGTCGAAGACCCCTTGCTCCAGGCTTTTGGAGCCGACCCTGCCGGACTGGACGCCCTGCTCGCCCGCACAGGTCTGGATACCGCGACGTTGCAAGCGCGCCTGCTCGAACTCGAACTGGCCGGCCACGTCGCCCGCCTGCCCGGCGGGCTGTTCCAGCGCATCGGGCGTGGTTAGGACGACGCTGATCGCATCCCTGGCTGCTGATGACTCCGCGTTCGGACGTTTCTCGCTTCGTTGCACATGTTCCCGATACCACCGGGTATCGTTGCGCTTTGCGCCTGGCATTTCATCCCAAATCGGGGCGCGCCGGCTCGCACAAACTTTATTCGGCGTTGCCTAGCACATCCGGCGTCCGTCCGGCGTGCTAAATTTAGATATTTCGCGCCAGCGGCTGGCGGGTTTCACGCGGGGAGCGTGAAACGCATCTTGCGCACCCTGCCTGTCAGCCCGATGGCGCGATCTCTTGCCGCGATGCCGTCCGCCGCCGCCCCGCCCCGCCTGGAATTACTCCACATCGCCAAACGCTACCCCGGCGTGGTGGCCAACGACGATGTGTCGCTTACTGTGCAACCGGGCCAAATTCACGCCGTGCTGGGCGAAAACGGCGCGGGCAAAAGTACGCTGATGAAGATCATCTACGGCGCGGTCAAGCCCGATGATGGGCAGATGCGCTTCGATGGCCGTCCAGCGGCCATTGCCAACCCGCGTGCGGCGCGCGCGCTGGGCATTGCGATGGTGTTCCAGCATTTCAGCCTGTTCGAGACGCTTACGGTGGCCGAAAACGTGTGGCTGGGTCTGGATCGATCCCAGCCGCTGGCGGCGGTAACACGTCACATCCGCGAAACCGCCGATGTCTACGGGTTGCCGATAGACCCGCTGCGCCCGGTGCACACGCTGTCGGTGGGCGAAATGCAGCGCGTGGAGATCATCCGCGCGCTGCTGGCCCAGCCGCGCTTGCTGATCCTGGACGAGCCGACTTCGGTGCTGACGCCACAAGCGGTCGAAAAATTATTCGAGACCCTGCGTCAGCTCGCGCGCGAAGGGTGCAGCCTGCTCTATATCAGCCACAAGTTGCACGAAATCCAGGCGCTGTGTACCGCTTGTACGGTGCTGCGCGCCGGGCGCGTGACCGGAGAGTGCGACCCGCGCGCGCAGAGTACAGCATCGCTTTCGCGCATGATGATCGGCGCGGAACCGCCCGCGCCAGCGCGCGCCGAACGCGCTCCCGGCGCGCCGGTATTGGAGGTACAGGCTTTAAGCCTCAAACGCGCATCGCCCTTCGGCGTCGATCTGACGGATGTGTCGCTCACCGTGCGCGCAGGCGAAGTGGTCGGCATCGCCGGGGTTTCCGGCAACGGCCAGCGCGAGTTGCTGCAAGCGTTGTCGGGCGAGGATATGCGCGCTCCGGCAGCTTGTATTTCGATAACGGGCCAGCCAGCCGGACGTTTGCCGCCCGCGCGCCGCCGCGACTTGGGCCTGCACTTGGCTCCCGAAGAACGGCTGGGGCGAGGTGCGGCCCCGGAGATGAGTCTGGCGCATAACCTGCTGCTTACGCGCCGCGAAGCGGTCGGGCGCAGCGGGTGGCTTTCGGTAAACCGGTTGCGCGCGCACGCCGAAAGCATCATCGGGCGCTTCGCCGTCAAGGCTGCTGGACCGGATGCGCTAGCGCGTTCGCTCTCGGGCGGCAATTTGCAGAAGTTCATCATGGGCCGTGAGATTGACGCCCAACCGCGCCTGCTGATCGCCGCACAGCCAACATGGGGCGTGGATGTGGGCGCGGCAGCGCAAATCCACGCCGAATTGCTGGCCTTGCGCGACGCGGGCGGCGCGGTGCTGGTGGTGAGCGAGGAACTGGACGAACTGCTGGCGCTGTGCGACCGGCTCTACGTGATTGCCCGGGGACGGCTTTCGCCCTCGATCGTCCGCCAGCACGCCACGCCTGAGCAGATCGGTCAGTGGATGAGCGGGCTGTGGAATGCGCAACCCTCTCCCCTGGCCCCTCTCCCGCAAGCGGG
>JAIRRE010000275.1 GCA_031256125.1 Burkholderiaceae bacterium | reverse complement strand
AACGCGCCATGCGAACCGCCGCCTTGCAAGGCCAGGTTGGCGGCGCGGGTAGCGCTCGGTGTGGAGCCGCGTTCACTCATTACGCTGCCCGCTCGCCGACAGGCTGGCCGGCATTCATGCGCTCCATCCCCTTGACGATGCGATAGAGGAACCATATGGAAATCACTGTCCAGGCGATCCAGCCGGGCAGGAAGAGCAGAAACCACAGCGGCAGCGTTACCACGTAGAGCAGCCCAGCCCACAACACCGTGCGGATACGCCAACTGAAGTGGCTGGCTTGCCAGGTGCCCGCCGCATCGCCTCTTTTAACCAGGTCGATGATTTGCGCGACGATCAACAGCGCGATGCTCGGCTGTGCACTCGGTATTACCGCCGCCACGGCGACGATCAGGTGCAGGATGTAGCTGACCCAGCCCCAGGTCTTGAGCGACTCGCCGGTATTTTCCGCTGCGCCCGCGCCCGTTGCACCGGGCTTGGACCGCGATGGGTTGACGGTTTCTACGTCGATGATGTCATGGTTGCTCATGCTCAAGCTCCTTACGCTTGAATCGTTCGATCTTCGCGTGCACGCGCCTTGCGCAACGCCTTTTCTTCCAGCCCGGATAGTCCCTCGCGGCGCGCCAGCTCCGCCGTCACATCGGCGGCGGAGCAACCGTAATACGCCAGCGCCACCATGCCGTGGAACCACAGGTCGGCCATTTCGGCGATCAGATGCGTTTTATTGTCCCCGGCATCCGCGCCGGCGCGCTCCGCATCCTTGGCCGCCATGATGACCTCGGCGGCCTCTTCGCCGATTTTTTTCAGAAATGCATCTGGCCCTTTGGCCAGCAAGCGCGCCACATAGCTGCGCTCCGGGTCGCCGCCGCGCGCGGGCAAACGGCTTTCGATTACCTGCGTCAGGCGCGCCAGCACGGCGTCGGGATCGGGTGAAGCGGCAACAGTCATGGCGTATTTATCTAAGGGATCACCCCTGTCTTTCAAGAATTGGCGGCATAAATCGCCGCTGGGTCTTTGAGTACCGGCTCCACGGCGACCCACGCGTCGCCCTTGAGCGCGCGGTAAAAGCAACTGTGCCGCCCGGTGTGACAGGCGATACCCGGATCGTGCCCCAGTTGTGTGACAGTCAGCAAAATCACATCACCGTCGCAATCGAGCCGGATGTCATGCACCTGCTGCACGTGGCCCGATTCCTCGCCTTTGGCCCACAGCTTGCCGCGCGAGCGCGACCAGTACACCGCGCGCCCCGTCTCCAGCGTTTGCGCCAAGGCTTCACGGTTCATCCAGGCCAGCATCAACACATCGCCGCTGCCGCGTTCTTGCGCAATGGCGGGCGCCAAGCCCTGCGCGTCCCATTTCACTTCGTCGAGCCAGTTCATGAGTAATGGAGTCTATCGGGTCGGGCGTGCCGATGCGGTTTACGGACGCTTCAAGCTGTCGCGGATTTCGCGCAGCAGTTGCACTTCTTCGGGCGGTTCGGCGGGTGCGGGGGGCGCGGCCGGTTGTTCGCGCTTCAAGTAGGTGATGAGCTTGACCAGCATGAAGATGATGAACGCCAGGATGATGAAGTTGACCACGATGGTCACGAAGTTGCCCCAGGCGAATACCGCGCCGAGCTTTTTGGCTTCGGCCAGCGGCAGGTGCGCGGGCTGTCCGGCCAGCGGGATGTAGTCGTTGGAAAAATCCAGCCGCCCGATCAGCCTTCCTACGACGGGCATGATGATGTCGCCCACCAGCGAATCGACGATCTTGCCGAATGCGCCACCGATGATGACGCCGATGGCCAAGTCGATGGCGTTGCCCTTGATGGCGAAAGATTTGAACTCTTGCAACAAGCTCATGGTGAAGGGTCTCCCGGAAAAGGAGAGTAATACGGAAAGGTGTCAGTATGCCGCCAATGGGCTGTTGGTGGGCGGCTGGTGTGCCGGGAATAGTTTGGCTAATGGCCGTTCGCGCAACGGGCCGGGGTGCGGAACCGCTACAATTACCGCCCATTCGCGCTCGGCAAATTCTGCAGGTTCGATCGGAATCTGGCCGTATTGCGCATCCAGCAGCACACGCAGCAAAAGGACTGCCATGAGTAGTGACGCAGCAACGGCCAGCACCTTCACCCCCGCTCCATTGGATAGCAGCAAACGCACCTGGCTGATTGCCTCGGGTTGCGCGGGCTGCGTCGGTGTCGTCGCGCTGGCGACGCCATTCGTGCGCAGCTTCGAACCGTCGGAACTGGCCAAGGCGGCGGGCGGCCCCGTGGAGGTGGATATTTCCGGCCTCAAGCCCGGTGAAAAAATGATTGTCGCTTGGCGCGGCAAGCCGGTTTGGATTCTCAACCGCACGCCGGAGATGATGGACGATCTCAAGAAGGTCGACGTCAACAGTCTGGCCGACCCGGATTCCAAGCGTACCAACTATTCGGCCACGCCCGAATATGCGTGCAATACGGCGCGCGCGCGCGCCGATCGTGCCAATCTGCTGGTGATGGTGGGCATTTGTACGCATTTGGGTTGTTCGCCCAACGACAGGTTCGCTGCCGGCCCGCAACCGAGCTTGCCCGACAACTGGGAAGGCGGGTTTCTGTGCCCCTGCCACGGCTCCAAGTACGACCTGTCCGGGCGTGTATTCAAGAATCAGCCCGCGCCGGACAATATGCAAGTGCCCCCGCATCAGTACCTCAGCGCAACCCGGCTGCTGATCGGCGACGACACCAAGAAGGCTTAACCCCAGGGCAGCGAGAGAGACTTATCAATCATGGCTCAATTCAAGGAAATCGCCGCCGA
>JAIRRE010000268.1 GCA_031256125.1 Burkholderiaceae bacterium | reverse complement strand
TGGCATCTCCTCGGGCGCAGCGGCGTGGGTGGCGGAGCAAGTGGGGTTGCGCGAGCGCGACGCCACCCTCGTGTTCGTGGTCTGCGACCGGGGCGATCGTTACCTGTCCGCCGGCGTATTCCCGGCTTGACGCTGCCGACCAACCCCTGGCAACATCCCTCTGCCGTCATGCCCAACGATTACCGCTTCTGCCCGCTCTGCGCAACGCCGCTGGCTTGGTTCACGCAATTGGAAGATGGCGGCGAAAAGCAACGCTTGCGCTGCCCTGTCTGCGGCTGGACGCATTGGAACAACCCCACGCCGGTGCTGGCCGCCATCGTCGAAGGCGAAGATGGCCGCGTGCTGTTGGCGCGCAACGCGGCCTGGCCGTCGAAAATGTTCGCGCTCATCACCGGCTTCATGGAAGCGGGCGAATCGCCGCAGGCAGGCATCGCGCGCGAAATCAAGGAAGAAACCAGCCTGGACGCGCTGGAGTGCCATTTGGTCGGCGCATATGAATTCGTGCGCATGAATCAGGTCATCATTGCCTACCACGTGCGCGCGCGCGGCCAAGTCAGCCTCTCGCCTGAACTGGTCGATTACCGCTGGTACCAACCGCAAGACCTCAAATGCTGGCCCGCCGGAACCGGTTACGCGCTGGCCGACTGGCTGCGCAGCCGCGGCCATGCGCCGGTATTCTTCACCCCCGAGGAAAACGCCGAACGCCGGCGCGGCCTTGATTAACTGGAACACCCGCATGGACATCGCAAAAGAAGTCGATGCGCGCGGCCTGAACTGCCCGCTACCCATCCTGAAAGCCAAAAAAGCGCTGGCCGAACTGCAAAGCGGCCAACTCTTGAAAGTGCTGTGCACCGACGCCGGTTCCGTGCGCGACTTTGAAGCCTTTGCCCGGCAAACCGGCAACACACTGGTCGAGCAGCAAACCATCAACGCCGGGGAATACATGCACGTGCTGCGGCGACGGTAAATGTTTGTTCAGAGTTGCCTCGAAGACCCGCCAAGCGCCCCTTACCACGCATCCACGAACGGCTTGGGCGTGTCCTGCGCGGCGGGGCATGATTCCAATCCCCGCGCCAGCCAGGCGCGAGTGTCGGCGGGGTCGATGACAGCGTCGATTTCGAGCGATTGGGCCATGCTCATGACCTCGCCGTTGGCGTACTGGCGCGCCAGCAGTTGCTCGAACAGCGCGTCGCGTTCCGGCCCTTCGGGCGCGGCTTCCAGTTCTTTGCGAAAGCCCAGGCGCACCGCGCCTTCCAGACCCATCGCGCCGAATTCGCCGGTCGGCCAAGCGACGGTAAACACCGGCGCGTCGAAGCCGCCCGCCGTCATGGCCTGCGCGCCCAGGCCGTAGCCCTTGCGCAGCACCACCGCGAAGTAGGGCACGCGCAGATGTGCGGCAATGGTGAACATGCGGCTGGTGTGGCGCACCTGCGCCGCTTGCTCAACTTCCGGCCCGACCATGAAGCCCGGCGTATCGACCAGCGCGACGAGCGGCAGGCCATGCACATTGGCCAATTGCATGAAGCGCGCCGCCTTGTCGGCCGCCGGCGGGTCGATGGCGCCGCCCAGGTGCCGCGCGTCATTGGCCAGCACCGCCACGGGGCGCCCTTCCAGCCGCGCCAGCGCGGTCACCATGCCGGGCGCGAAACCGGCTCGCAATTCCAGCCAAGTATCGACATCGAACAGCGCGCGAGCCAGGGCGCGCACGTCATACACACGCCGGCGGTTTTCCGGCACGGCGTGACGCAGCAGGCGCTGGTCGGTGCAGTCCCAATCGGCCAACCGGCCCTGAAAGTACCCCAGATACTGGCGCGCGATGGCGACCGCCCCGGTTTCATCGTCGGCCAGCACGTCAATGACGCCGTTGGCGTTTTGCACCGCGGCGGGGCCGATTTGCTCGGGCGCGTAGCGGCCCAGCCCTCCGCCTTCGATCATCGCCGGGCCGCCCATGCCAATGTTGCTGTGCCGGGTGGCGATGATGGCGTCGCAGCAGCCCAGCAACGCCGCATTGCCGGCAAAGCAGCGGCCATGCACCACGCCGATCACCGGCACGCGGCCCGACAGCGCGGCAAACTGGCTGAAGGTGTGGTTGTTCAAGCCGGCGACGACCGGCATATCCACGTCGCCGGGCCGCCCGCCGCCGCCTTCGGCAAACAGCACCACGGGCAACCGCAGTTGATGCGCCAGGCTCAGCATCCGGTCTTTTTTGTGATGGTTGCGCCAGCCCTGGGTGCCCGCCAGCACGGTGTAGTCGTAGGCCATGATGACGCAGCGAGAACGTTCCGGGCCGAATTGCCGCGCGTTGACGCTGCCGATGCCGGTGACCATGCCGTCGGCGGGCGTGTTGGCGATCAGGTCTTGTAGCGAGCGGCGGCGCGTTTGCGCGGCAATCGCCAGCGCGCCGTATTCGATGAAACTGCCGTGCCGAGCGGGCGCGATGTCGGCCCCGCCGGCGTCGGCATAAACCTCCGCCGCCGCATCCGCCTGGGCATTGGTGGCCGGCAGTTGGCACAGGTCGGCGATGTTTTCGCGCGCGCTGCGCCCGCCCTGGGCACGGCGTTTGGCGATGGCCTCGGGCCGCGCGGCATCGAGGGTCGCGGCGTGGCGATCGCGCACCCGCTGCAAGTCCGGGCGAATGGCGTGGCGCGCCGACGGGTCGAGGGTCAATTCTTCGTCCGCACTGGCTGACGCCTCCTCGCTGGGCGCCAGCCGCAACAGCGGCGCGCCCTCGGCCAGCGCGTCGCCCGAGGCGGCCAGCAGCGCCGTTATCCGCCCAGCCCTGGGCGCGGTGATGACGTGCTCCATTTTCATGGTTTCAAGCACCGCCAGCGGCGCGCCAGCGGACACCTGGTCGCCCTCGGCAACCTCGAAAACCGTTAGCCGTGCCGCCGTGGGCGACAGGATGGTGTCGGAATCGGCGGGCGGTGCGGGCATGGATGCGGACGCGCCGTCCGATGCCGGTTCTGGCGCTAGCCCGGCCTCCGGCTCCGGGGCGTCGGCGTGCGCCTGCGCGGCGGTCAGCAATTGCGGCAGCGCCGTTTCGAGCCAGCGCGTGTGCACCTCCATCCGGGCCAGATCGGGCGAACTGGCCAGCGCGCGCAGCAGCGGCAGGTTGGTCGCCAGCCCGTCGATGCGGGTTTCCACCAGCGCGCGCCGCGAACGGTGCAAGGCCGCCGCGAAGTCCGGCCCGTGCACGATCAGCTTGGCCAGCAAGCTGTCGTAATGCGGCGATGGAATAGCCAGCGCGCGCGCCTGGCTATCGACGCGCACACCAGGGCCGCCGGGCCAATCGAGCCGCGCGATGCGGCCGCTGGAGACCCGCGCCTGTCCTTGCACATCCAGTGTTTC
>JAIRRE010000255.1 GCA_031256125.1 Burkholderiaceae bacterium | reverse complement strand
GCCGAGCGCGCGCAGGCGCTGCGCGGGGTCGCTTTCCACATCGGCGGCGGTATAGATCAGCGTGCGCCGCCCTTGGGCTTGCCATAGCCGCGCACCGGGCGGGGTGCGCAGCCGGCTGTCGAGGATGATCAGGTGCGGCTGGCGCGTCACGCCGGGCAAACGCACGGTTAGCAGCGGGTCGTCAGTTAGAACGGTGCCTATACCGGTCAATACCGCGCCCGCGCGCGCGCGCCAGGCGTAGCCGTCGGCGCGCGCCGCCTCGGAGGTAATCCACTGGCTGGCACCGCCGGGCAGCGCCGTGCGGCCATCGAGCGAGGCGGCGCTTTTCACGCGCACCCACGGACGTTCGCGCTCCATGCGACTGAAAAAACCCGGATTCATAGCGCGCGCTTCGGCCTCGCGCAAACCCACATCCACCATCATGCCGGCGTCGCGCAGGCGTGCGATACCCCGACCGGCCACGCGCGGATTGGGGTCTTGCGCCGCCGCCACTACGCGCGCCACGCCCGCGGCGATAAGCGCCTCGCAGCACGGCCCGGTGCGCCCGTGATGCGAGCAAGGTTCCAGCGTAACGTAAACCGTCGCGCCGCGCACATCGCGGCCTTGCGCCGCCGCGTCGAGCAGCGCCATGATTTCGGCGTGTGCCTGTCCGGCAGCCTGTGTGCAACCCTCGCCCAGTACGTGGCCTTGGCTATCGGTAATGACACAGCCCACCGCCGGATTGGGCGGACAATGCCAACGCGCGCTTTCAGCCAATCGCAAGGCGCGATCCATGAGCGTGGCGTCACAGTCGGCGGGCGTGATGGGGAACTGGGTCATGGCATCCGGGTTAGGCGTTCAGCATTGCGCGGATGAAGTATGCGCGCAAGCGGGACATGCCAAGCAAGGGTTTGATGAATACCTGGGCTGTCAGGACGAAGCGGCACGCACAAACACTTGTAATGCTATCCCCATTGGGATAGGCAGCGTTGCGCACGCACGACATGCAAAAACCGTGGATCAATGCTTTTATGTCAAAATAAAAAAACAGAATGTGTCGCACTGACGGTTAACGTTTGGTTTTGGGTTTGGATTGACAACAAACCGCGACGCTTAATCTGTGTGTTATGCGTTGCGTGTTTGTGTAACATTCAGCAGCGTTAAACATTTTTTCACACTAGCAAAGGAAGGAATCACGACATGGCCAAGATGATGAAAGCCGCCGTTTTCGTCGAACCGGGGCGTATCGAGCTTGAAGACAAGCCGATTCCGGATATCGGCCCGCAGGATGCGCTGATCCGCATTACCACCACGACGATCTGCGGTACCGATGTCCACATCCTCAAGGGCGAATACCCGGTAGCCAAAGGTCTGACGGTAGGGCACGAGCCGGTAGGCATTATCGAAAAACTCGGTTCGGGCGTGCAGGGTTTCAAAGAAGGGCAACGCGTCATCGCTGGCGCCATTACGCCCAGCGGCCACAGCTACGCCTGCCTGTGCGGTTGTTCTTCGCAGGACGGGCCGGGCACGAAACACGGCTATAAGGCTACGGGCGGCTGGAAGTTTGGCAACCTCATTGACGGCGCGCAAGCCGAATATCTGCGCGTGCCCGACGCCATGGCCAATCTGTGCGCAGTGCCCGATGCGCTCACCGACGAGCAGGTGCTGATGTGCCCGGACATCATGTCCACGGGCTTCTCGGGCGCGGAAAGCGGCAAGATCCGCATCGGCGACACGGTTGCCGTATTCGCGCTGGGCCCCATTGGGCTATGCGCGGTGGCGGGCGCCAAACTCATGGGCGCGACGACGATCATCGGCGTCGATACCGTAGCCAAGCGTTTGGAAATTGCGCGCCAGCTCGGCGCCGACCATACGGTCGATTTTAAGGCCGGCAACCCGGTCGATCAGATCATGGCGCTGACGGACGGGCGTGGCGTCGATGTAGCCATCGAGGCGCTGGGAACGCAAAACACCTTTGAATCGGCTTTGCGCGTACTGCGTCCGGGTGGACGCCTGTCAAGCCTGGGCGTGTATTCGGGCGATCTGAAAATTCCGCTTGACGCCTTTGCCGCGGGGCTGGGCGATTTGAGCATCGTAACTACGCTGTGCCCTGGCGGCAAGGAGCGGATGCGCCGGCTGCTGGAAGTGGTGGCGTCAGGCCGAGCCAATCTCAAGCCGCTGGTTACTCACCGCTATAAGCTAGACAATATTACGGAGGCTTACGACCTGTTTGCCCATCAACGTGATGGCGTGCTGAAAATAGCGGTCACGCCTTAAATCAGGCTAAACGTCAGCCCGTTTATCGGTACGTTGCGCGCGGCTTTTTGAGGTGCCGCGCGCAGCTTTCTTGGACACGGCCTTTGCTGCCTTTTTCAAGGTGGTTTTGGGTGTTGCCAGCTTCTTGGCAGATTTGGTTTTGGGCGTCCGCACGGGAACGGTGGCCGGTTGCGCCGCCTTGTTTTCGCGCACACCATCCGGCGAACCCTCGCGCATCAAGCGGAAGTCAATGCGGCGGCTGTCCAGATCGACGCGGCAGACTTGCACATGTACGCGCGAACCAATGGCATAGCGGATGCCGGTGCGTTCGCCGCGCAGTTCCTGGCGCGCCTCGTCGAAGCGGAAATATTCGCCGCCCAATTCGGTCACGTGAACCAACCCTTCGACGTAAAGGTCGTTCAGCGTGACAAACAGGCCAAAGCTGGTGACGGCGCTTACCGTGCCGGCGAATTCCTCGCCCAAACGGTCGCGCATGTAACGGCACTTGAGCCAGGCCTCCACGTCGCGGCTGGCCTCATCGGCGCGCCGCTCATTGGCGCTGCAATGCAGGCCCGCGGCTTGCCACGCCAGCAACTCGGCATTGCTTTTTAGGGAGACGGCGCCTGATTCCGGCTTTCCGGCGTTGCTATTTTTTTGCAAGCGCCGGCGCAGCTTTTCATGCGCCTCGCTGGGATCCGGGAGTGGGGGCAGGAGGTATTTGCGCCGGGCCAGTATGGCCTTGATGACGCGGTGCACCAGCAAATCGGGATAGCGCCGGATCGGGCTGGTGAAATGCGTGTAAGCCTCGTAGCCCAGGCCAAAGTGTCCGCTGTTGACGGGCGTGTAGAGCGCCTGGCTCATGGAGCGCAGCAACATGGTGTGGATTTGCGGCGCATCGGGGCGATCACGCGTGATTTCGGCGATGCGCTGGAATTCCGCTGGCTGCGGCGTGTCGCTTACCGACAACCCCAGGCCCAACGCCTTCAGATACGCTTGCAACGTACCGATTTTTTCCGGCGTCGGTCCCTCGTGCACGCGATACAGGCCCGGCTGCTTGCCCTGCCCGATGAAGTCGGCGGCGCAGACGTTGGCGGCCAACATGCATTCTTCGATCAAGCGGTGCGCGTCGTTGCGGGTACGCGGCTCGATGCGCAGGATGCGCCCGGCCTCGTTGCACACGATTTGCGTTTCCACCGTGTCGAAGTCCACCGCGCCGCGCGCCGCGCGGGCTTTGAGCAACGCGCGAAACACGTCATGCAAATGAACCAGGTCTTGTACCCGCGCGGCATGTTCAATCGCCTCCGGCCCGCGCGTGTTGGTCAGAATCGCCGCCACCTCGGTATAGGTAAAACGCGCATGGCTGAACATCACCGCCGGGTAGAACTGGTAGGCGTGAATCTCGCCCGCGCTGGTGACGAGCATGTCGCAGACCATGCACAGCCGCTGCACACCGGGGTTGAGCGAGCACAAGCCGTTGCTGAGTTTTTCCGGCAGCATCGGAATGACGCGGCGCGGAAAATAAACGCTGGTGGCGCGGTCGTAGGCGTCGGCGTCGAGCGCGCTGTCGCTTTTCACGTAGTGGCTGACATCGGCGATGGCAACCAGCAAACGCCAGCCGTTGGGCTTTTTGCCGCGTCCGGTAACGACGGCGGGCGTGCAATACACCGCGTCGTCGAAATCGCGCGCATCCTCGCCGTCAATGGTCACCAGCGGCACGTCGGTCAGGTCGATGCGCACGCGCTTGTCGGCGGCGCGCACCGCGTCGGGCAGCGCACGCGCCTGGGCGGCGGCGGCGGGACTGAATTCATGCGGCACGCCATATTTGCGCACCGCGATCTCGATCTCCAACCCCGGATCGTCCACTTCGCCCAGCACCTCCGTCACGCGACCCACGGGCTGGCCATAGAGCGCGGGCGGTTCGGTGAGTTCGACCACCACCACTTGCCCGGCGCGCGCCGCGTCCAATGCCGTTTTAGGAATCATGATGTCCTGTCCGTAGCGCCGGTCTTCCGGCGCGACCAGCCATAAGCCGCCTTCATGCAACAGGCGTCCAATGATGGGCTGCGCTGGCCGGTTGACGATCTCCAGCACGCGGCCTTCGGGCCGCCCGCGCCGGTCATGGCGCACCACGCGCACCGTCACGCGGTCGCGGTGCAGCGCCGCGCGCATCTCGGCTTGAGGCAAGTAGATGTCGGGCATTCCGTCATCGCGCACCACAAAGCCGTGGCCATCGCGGTGGCCCTGCACCGTACCTTCGATTTCTTCCAGCAGGCCGCTGGTGGCTTGATTCGTTTTGATATACAATCCTTAATTCCTGATTGCCCAGGTGGCGGAATTGGTAGACGCACTAGTTTCAGGTACTAGCGGGTAACTCCGTGGAGGTTCGAGTCCTCTCCTGGGCACCAATTGACAATCCCAAAATATCCCATGCTCCATCGAGCGTGGCTGGATTGTAGAAGCAGGTCGGATAGATTCTCTCATTGAGCGCTGAAATGAGATCGGGGCCGCCGCCAAGCGGCCCTTTTTGTTTTCATTTGATCGGCTCGAACATTCTTCCGCAGTTGTCCGCCGCGCCGGCTTTCACACCGGCACGCCAACCAGATCGTGACCCTCGGCGCCGACGATGCGGGCGCGGGTAAATTCACCGGTGCGAATCGTCTTGCTGATTTTTTCGGGTGGCAGCAGGCGCACCACGCCGTCGATTTCCGGCGCATCGGCGTAACTGCGGCCAACACCGCCCTTGCGGCCTTGCGCGCCTTCCGCTCGGTCCACCAGCACCTGCATCGTCGCGCCAATGCGCTCGCGCAGCTTGGCCGTCGATACAGCCTCAGCCACCGCCATGAAGCGGGCGCGGCGCTCTTCACGTACTGCGGCGGGCAGCGCACCGGACAACGCATTGGCCGCCGCGCCCTCCACCGGTGAATAGGCAAAACACCCGGCGCGGTCAATGCGCGCGGCGCGAATAAAGTCTAACAGCGACTCGAACTCCTGTTCCGTCTCGCCGGGAAAACCAGCGATAAAGGTCGAGCGAATCGCCAGTTGCGGGCACAGCTCGCGCCAGCGCGCGATGCGTTCGAGATTGCGCTCACCGCTGGCGGGACGTTTCATGCGCCGCAAAACGTCCGGGTGGCTGTGCTGGAAGGGCACGTCCAGATACGGCAGCACGCGGCCCTCGGCCATCAGCGGCAGGATGTCGTCCACATGCGGATACGGATAGACGTAATGCAGCCGCACCCATGCGCCGTGCGGTTCGGCCAGATCGGCCAGGGCGCGCACCAGTTCTAGCATCCGCGTTTTAATCGGACGCCCATCCCAGAAGCCGGTGCGGTAGCGCACATCCACGCCGTAAGCGGCGGTGTCTTGACTGACGACCAGCAGCTCCTTGACGCCGCCCTCAAACAGCGCCCGCGCCTCGCGCAGTACCTCGCCAATCGGACGACTGACCAGTTCGCCGCGCAGCGACGGAATGATGCAAAAGGTACAGTGGTGGTTACAGCCTTCGCTGATTTTGAGATAGGCGTAGTGGCGCGGCGTGAGCTTGATGCCCGCCGCGCCGATGGCGCCGGGAACCAGATCAACGAACGGATCGTGCGGCTTGGGGCAATGCGCGTGCACGGCGTCCATCACTTCTTGCGTGGCGTGCGGGCCGGTCACGGCCAGTACCTTGGGGTGGATTTGCTCGACCAATCCTTTGCCTTGCGCGCCGGGCTTGGCCCCCAGGCAGCCGGTGACAATGACTTTCCCATTGACCGCCAGCGCCTCGCCTATCGCATCCAGACTCTCGCGCACCGCTTCGTCGATAAAGCCGCAGGTGTTGACGATCACCAAATCGGCGTCTTGATAGGACGGGCTGGTGGCGTAGCCCTCGGCGGTCAATTGCGTGAGGATGCGTTCGGAATCGGTCAGCGCCTTGGGGCAACCCAGACTGACGAAGCCTATGCGGGGCACGCGCCGTACTGGCGCTGCGGGCGACTCAATCCGCGCCAATGCCGGTTCGCCGTTCATGGCCGCTTCAAGCCAAACGCCGCCAGCGCCTGCTCGGCCTGGTCGGTGAGCTGCTGCTGCATTTGCACGAATAGTATTTTGGTTTGCTCCAAAAAATTGCCCATCAGCCCCTGCATCAGCGGTGATTGCAGTCCCATGAGTTGTGTCCACGCATCGGGTTCCAGCACCCGCCCGCGTCCGAGTTCGCCACGCAAATGCTCGGCCCGCTCGGTCAACTGCGACTGAATGGCCAACAGCGCCCCGACGTTTTTTTCCAGATACGCACCCATGAAGTCGTGCATCGCGTGGCCGTGGCAGCGGATGATCTGCGCCAGCATGTCCTCGGTAAACATCGGCGCGCCATCGGTCTCG
>JAIRRE010000213.1 GCA_031256125.1 Burkholderiaceae bacterium | reverse complement strand
ACGGTGCAGCTGCTCACCAGCGGAGGCACTCTGACCAGCGTTGCGGCGCAATCGGGCTGGTCGATCACGGGCAGCCAGCTGATCAATGGCGTGAGCTTTGACATCTGGCACAACATGGGCGCGCCCAACAATGCCTCGGATCTGCTGATCCAGCACGGCATCAATGTGATCTGATTGGGTGGTGTCCGGGCACAGGCGTATGGCCTGTGCCCCCCTTGCCTTATTCCGGCGGCGCAAACGAGTTTGTGTGGTCGGAATGGGAGGGGGGAGTTGCTAATGACTGGGCGGGTATTCCGCGCTTTTTTGGGTATCTCAAAAAGTGCGGGAGGCCCGCTTTTTTATGGGCGCTGTTTTCATGGATGCAGGTGCAACGGTGCAAGTTGACAAATCGGCGACGGGCGTTGGCTGTTGGCAGGGTTAAGCTCGCAAGAGTTGTTTTTTCAGGGCTATAACGATGGAACTCAATGACGCCGTGGTCGATACCCCGCCGCGCGATGCGGCCAGCATGGTGCTGTTGCGCGATGGCGCGCCGGGGTTGCAAGTGCTGCTGCTGCGTCGTCATGGTGCATCGGACGTGTTGGGCGGTGCGTGGGTGTTTCCCGGAGGCAAGGTGGATGCGGCGGACAGTGCCGCCGATGCGCTGGCGCTGCTCGATTGCGCACCGCAGCAGGTGGCCGCGTTGTTGGCGGAACCGGATCTAACGGTGGAAGCGGCGGCGGGTTTTTTCGTGGCCGCGGCGCGCGAGACATTCGAAGAATCGGGCGTGCTGCTAGCGCGGCGGGCCGATGGCGCGATACCGTCGGCAGTTGAAGTCGTTGCCGCGCTGGCCGATGAACGCGCACCGGCATTTGCGCCGTTGCTGGCGCGTCATGGGTTGCGGCTGGATACGCAAAGCTGCGTGCCGTGGTCGCGTTGGATCACGCCGCGCCAGCCATCGGTGATGAACAAACGCTTCGACACGCGCTTTTTGCTGGCTGTGCTGCCGCCGGGGCAAGATGCGTGCGCGGACGAGCATGAGATTACCGAGACGCGCTGGCTGGCGCCGCGCGAGGCGCTGTGGCTGTATGCGCGCGGGGAAATCGACCTTGTGCCGCCGCAAATCATGAGCCTGCTGCACCTCGCGTTGTACCGGGACACGGCGGCGGCGCTGGCCGATGCGCGCGCGCGCGGCCCATACCGGATAGAGCCATGTCCGTTCGACGAAGCGGGCCAGCGCACGATTTGCTATCCGGGCGACCCGGCGTACCCCAAGGCCGGGCGCGTGCTGCCGGAGGCGCTGCCCACGCGCCTGACCTGGCGCGACAAGCGATTCACCCCGCCGGAGGGGCTACAAGCGTGGTTTTGAGGCGGCGATCCTTCCGAGGCTGGGTTACCTACACTACAGGGCGATCTTCAATCGGAAGTGCAATTCTTGAGCGCCGGACAATTTGAGGGCCGCTCAACCCCCAACACCGAACGCCCAACAGCAGAAAGTATTGCGTGCAAACCGAGGAACGCCAACACCTCCTGCGCCTGACCACGCCGGTCGGCATGGGTTATGTGCCCGCCGGTTTTGCCTACGGCGTGCTGGCGCTGCAAGCCGGGCTGCCGGTGTGGATCGTGGTGGCGATGAGCGTGTTTGTCTATGCTGGCGCGATGCAGTTCGCGGCGGTGCCGATGCTGGCGGGCGCGGCGGGGCTGCCCACCGTGGCGCTGACCACGCTGATGATTAATCTGCGGCATGTGATTTACGCCATCCCGCTGCTTGACCGCGTGCCCAAGGCGCGCGCGGCCAAGTCATACGTCATTGCCGCGCTGACTGACGAAACCTATTCCGTGCTGACCACCCTGCCGCCGGAACGCTGCCGCGCGCTGGGCTGGCGTATCGCGCTGGTCAATCACGGCTACTGGGTGCTGGGCACGCTGCTGGGCGTGGCGCTGGGCCAGCAGGCCGCGCGCTGGATTCCGCATTTGGACTTCGCGCTGCCCGCGTTGTTCGTCATCCTGGCCATTGAGCACTACCGTACCCAGCGACGCTGGCTGCCCGCGGCGGTCGGGCTGGCGGCGTATGCGGTGGCGCATGCCGTGGCACCGCATTACGCGCTGTTGCTGGCCTTGGGGCTGGCGTTGATTGCGTTGCTGGCGTTGCCTGGCCGCAATAAAACATCCACATCCGCCGTTGGCGATCCCGTTGTTGCCGAGGGAATCGAACCGTGACGCGCTTGTGGCTGTCGGTCGCCGTGATGAGCGCCGTGACCATCGCGCTGCGCGCGTTGCCGCTGTTGATTCGCCGCTCGGTGTTCACCCGGCCGTGGATGATGCGCCTGAACCGCACGCTGCCGCTGTGCGTCATGGTGGTGCTGGTGGCGCATACGCTGGCCGGCAGCGGCCAGCCGCTGGCTGCGTTCTGGCCCAAGTTGCTGGCCCAGGCGCTGGCGCTAATCGTCGTCGCCGCCAGCTACTGGCGCTGGCGTCACGCGCTGGTGAGCGTGGTCATCGGCTTGGCGGCGCTGGCGTTGATTGGGCGGGTGATGGGGATTTGAGGCTTGGGGTTGAGCGTTAGGCGCATGAGACCCCACAAAAAATAACCCCCGGCCACAAAACAATGACCGGGGGTTTTACGGCTGTGCTTATTCTTCCTTGGTTGGAGGCGTGTTGTTGTCTCGCTTCTTGCCGGATTCGTGGCCCTCAACTTTGCTGGGCCAATTCTTGGGTTTGGGAGGATTGGGTTTGGGAGGATTGGGTTTGGGATTGCTTGCCATAAAAGCTCCTGCGAATTGAATGCGGTCAAGACGATCATTTCCAGCGTGGACTTCATGCATCCAAGCTAGAGATCAAATGTAAATCATACGCGCTCGCAACAGCCAATGTCACGCCCAACGCCGAGCACTTAACCCAGAGCTACGCCTTCGGCAGCGTTACGCCCGTTTGCCCCTGGTACTTGCCGCCGCGATCCTTGTAGCTGGTCTCGCACACGTCGTCCGGGTCGCTCTCGAAAAAGATCACCTGCGCGCAGCCTTCGCCGGCGTAGATGCGCGCGGGCAGCGGCGTGGTGTTGGAAAACTCCAGCGTCACACTGCCTTCCCATTCCGGCTCGAAGGGTGTGACGTTGACGATGATGCCGCAGCGCGCATAGGTACTTTTGCCCAGGCAGATCGTCAGTACGTTGCGCGGGATGCGGAAATACTCCACCGTGCGCGCCAGCGCGAAGCTGTTGGGCGGGATGATGCACACCTCGCCGTGAAAGTCCATGAAGTTCTTTTCGTCGAACTGCTTGGGATCAATCACTGTGGAGTGGATGTTGGTGAAGATTTTGAACTCCGGCGCGCAGCGGATGTCGTAGCCGTAGCTGCTGGTGCCGTAGCTGACGATCTTGCGACCATCCACTTGGCGCACCTGACCCGGCTCGAACGGTTCGATCATGCCGTGTTCGCGCGCCATGCGGCGGATCCATTTGTCGCTTTTGATGCTCATAACGTAATCATTTCCATTGAGGCGGCGGAAATTCTAGGCGCTTCGGCCATTTGCGAGACAGCGCCGCAGACGGCATGAGTCGCTGCCCTAAAATTCAAACTTTCTTTCCAACGGCCCGCGCGGCCACGGTTGACCTCCATGACTCCCATTACCGGTAGTATCGTCGCTCTCATTACGCCGATGCTTGAAGACGGCAGCGTCGATTACCCCACCTTGCGCAAGCTCATCGACTGGCACATTGCCCAAGGCACAGACTGCATCGGCGTGGTGGGTACCACTGGCGAATCGCCCACAGTCAACGTGCAGGAGCATTGCGAAATTATTCGCGTGGCGGTGGAGCAGGCCCGCACACACACCGACCGCCACGTGCCCATCATGGCCGGGTGCGGAGCCAATTCGACCGCCGAAGCGATCGAGCTGGCGCGTTATGCCCAGAAGGTGGGCGCGGATTGTCAGTTGCAGGTGGTGCCCTATTACAACAAGCCGACGCAAGAGGGTCAGTACCAACACTTCAAGGCGATTGCCGAGGCCACCGGCGATATGCCCATCATCCTCTACAACGTGCCGGGCCGCACGGGCGCCGATCTGTTGCACGATACGGTGCTACGGTTGACGCAGGTACCGGGCATCGTCGGGATCAAAGAGGCGACGGGCGATATTGAACGCGCGCAGTGGTTGCTGCGCGAAGCGCCGCGGAGCTTTTCGGTTTATTCCGGTGACGATTCGACAGCGGTGGCGCTGATGCTCTGCGGTGGCAAGGGCAACGTCAGTGTCACGGCCAATCTCGCGCCGCGCCTGATGCACGAGTTGTGCGAGGCGGCTTTGGCGGGCGATTGCGCGGGCGCGATGCGCTTGCAGTTTCAATTGCTGCCGCTGCACAAGCACTTATTTACCGAAGCCAGCCCAAGCGCCACCAAGTGGGCGATGGCGCAACTGGGCCTGTGCGGCCCCACGCTGCGGCTGCCCATCGTGCCGCTGTCGGAGGCCGGCCAAGTGCTGGTTGAAGGCGCGCTCACGGCGTGCGGTCTGTTGTAATCCATACTTTCCTCCTCTGGAATGCCCGAAGGACATTTGCCCGTGAAGCGATTTTCCCTAGCTCCCGCCTCTTTCCCCGCTGTCCGTTTAACCGCCGTTTGTGCGCTGACGTTGCTGCTGGGCGCTTGCTCGTCGCTTGATTCGACGCTTGAACCGGGCAAGGTTGACTACAAAAGCGCCGGACACGGCGTGTCGCTGGAAGTGCCGCCCGATCTGACACAACTGCCCAGCCAGTCGCGTTACACCATGCCCAATAACACGGCATCCGCAAACAGCTACCAAGCTGGGCAGAAAGTAACCCAGAGCACGGATGAATCGAGCACTGCCGCGAACAAGGTCGGCGAGGTGCATTACATGCGCAATGGCGATCAGCGCTGGCTGCATGTCGATGAAAACCCCGACAAGGTGTGGGGCCAGGTGCGCGAGTTCTGGCAGGAGAGCGGTTTTCTGTTGACCGTCGATGATCCCAAAGTCGGCGTGCTGGAGACCGATTGGGCTGAAAACCGGGCCAAGATTCCCGATGATTTCATTCGCAACACGCTGGGCAAACTGCTTGATTCGCTGTATTCGACTGGTGAGCGCGACAAGTTCCGAACCCGCGTCGAGCGCACGACCAACGGCGGCGCGGACATCTACATCACGCACCAAGGTATGCAAGAGGTTTACACCACTCCCCAGCGCGACCAAACCGCCTGGCAGCCGCGCCCGGAAGACCCTGGACTGGAAGCGATATTCCTGCGCCGGTTGATGGTCAAGCTCGGCGCCTCGCAGGAAGCGGCCAAGGCGCAAATCGCCAGCGGCGGGACCCCCGTCAACGTCGGAAATCAGGAAGGCGGCGCGCGGCTTGTTGTCGTGGACGGCCAGCAGAGCGTGCAGTTCCAGGACGATTTCGACCGCGCTTGGTTGCGCGTGGGGTTGGCGCTGGACCGCAGCAACTTTACCGTGGAAGACCGTGACCGCAGCAAGGGCCTGTATTACGTGCGTTACGCCGACCCGACGGCCGAAAAGCAGGAGCCGGGCTTCTTTTCCAAGCTGCTGGGCAAAGCCAGCGCGCCGCTGCCCACCACGCGCTACCAGATAGCCATCAAAACCAGCGCCGCGAACCTCAACACCATGACCGTGCTCAAAGAAGACGGTTCACCGGCCGCCAGCGGCGATGCGCAGCGCATCCTCAAAGTGCTGGCCGACCAATTGAAATAACCTGACGGGTCATTTGTTTTGCTGCGCTTTTGCAGCCTGGCCAGCGGCAGCTCCGGCAATGCCACGTTGATCGAAGCCACGGCGGGCGCGGGCGCGCGCCCCGCGCGGTTGCTGGTCGATTGCGGCCTGACGCTGCGGCAGATCGAGCAGCGTCTGCTGGCGATG
>JAIRRE010000240.1 GCA_031256125.1 Burkholderiaceae bacterium | reverse complement strand
GGCATTGCCGTATAACTGATGAAAACTGAAAAACAACTGCTGGACCGCGATACCGGGCGCGACATCGGCGCGGAGCTGCTCGAAGCGGTGCGGCAAATGAAAGCCGGTCAAGGCCGCGTGGTGTATCCGCCGGTAGCTGCGGCGCGCGCGGCTTCGGGCCTGTCGCAATCGCAATTCGCGGCGCTGTTGGGCGTATCGGCGCACACGCTGCAAGATTGGGAACAGGGCCGGCGCAAACCTTCGGGCGCGGCGCAAACGCTGCTGGCCGTGGCAACGCGCCACCCCGATGTGCTGCGTGAGTTGGTGTTGCAGGGAACGAGAGCGCCGCCGCCCGCAATCAGCGGTTGATAGATGCCGCCGTGATGCACTGCACCATGCGCGTTTGCCATCCTGGGCCGGATGCTTTCCAGGCATTGAGCACCGAAACAGGCACACGCAGAGAAATCGCTGTTTTGGCTTCGCCGGACACCGGCCTGCCGCGCTTGCGCGCCTCTATCCGATCAATGAGGCTGCCAATGGCGCGGTTTTGCTCCACCGCGACCGGGTCTTTGTCGATCTCGCGGCGCACGCGCTCCCAGTCCGAATGGCTATCACCGCGCGCGCGCGCGGCGCGCATTTGCTCACTGGTCATCACGGTCATTTTTTTCGAGCCACTCATAGTAGGAATCCTTTTCCTTGCGCTTGGCCGGGCGGAAACTGATTACACGGCAGTGGTTATCGCCCGGAACAAACACCACCGTCAGGACATGCAGTCGCTCAAAAACGTAGGCAAAAGCCTGCTGGCGCATTTGGGAGCCGCGCGGGCTGTCCACGATCCGCACGTAGGGACTTTCCAGCACCAGGTCAACGTCCAGGAAATCAAGACCATGCTTTTGCAGGTTGACCACGCGCTTGGCTTCGTCCCATTCGTAAAGCATAGAGTCAGTATTGTATATACGTAATTACGGAATGTTAAGCCGCCCGCCTGCGCTATACTCCACCCGCTCCCGCGAAAAAGGCGGGGGTCGGGATTGGCGTCCCGGAATACAAAGGCGCGCAGCCGCCTGAAATCCGTTCACGCGGCTTTTTTCGTGGTTGCGCGCAGCATGGCGCTCCTCTACGGGCGGCCCATGCGGGGAGCCGCAAGGCTCGCCGGTTCCTTTGTTCCGGTACGCCAACCCGCATGGCGCTGCCCACCCCGATTGGCGTCGGGACGGCGGTTGGTAACCGTAGCAAAGGAGTCATGCAATGACTGGTCATCTGCCCGCACTCGCCCTTGGCGAGCATTCCATTCGTCAAATCGACGGCCTGTTTTCCCTCAACGACCTACACGCAGCCAGCGGTAGTAATCCTGGTCAGCGTCCTGGGAATTTTCTAAACACCGACAATACACGGGCGTTGGTGGAAGAAATCGAAAATGCTGGAATCTCAGCAATTTCTACAGCTCGTGGTCGCAACGGCGGAACCTACGCCTGCCGCGAGCTGGTCATAGCGTATGCCGCGTGGATCAGCCCGGCGTTTCACCTGAAGGTCATTCGGGTGTTTTTGGCGGCCAACGCCCCGGCGCAGCCATCGCTATTGACCGCGCCTGACCCCGCGACCGTATCTGCCCCCTTCGATCCAGACCGCATCAAAGCCGCATCCAAAGCGGCCAGCCAAGTTGCCGCCGACCTGTACGGGCAGATATTCAACTCCATACTGGACGGTGATGATGGCTGGAAATACGGGCGCTGGATTCTGGCATTTGCCCACGACCCGCAAGCCGGAGCCGTGCCCTACGTTCGGCGCATGAACGATGACGCGATGGTGGTGTCGCTGGCCGATTTGCCGCGCCGATTGATGGAGCCGGGCGGGCTGTTACCCACCAACAAGGAACTAGCCGCCATTGCCGCCGCCTGTAATCAGAAGCTGATTCAGCGCATCGAAGGGGCAGCAGCCTGATCGAGCTGGCGCAGCCGCCGCGCGGCGATCAAACGGTCAACTCCAACCCCAGCGCGCGAGTCACTTTCAGGATCGTGTCAAAGCGCGGCTGGGCGTTCGCCGACAGCGCCTTGTAAAGGCTTTTGCCACCCAATCCCGCATCCTTGGCAACCTGCGCCATGCCGCGCGCACGGGCGATATGCCCCAGCGCGGCGGTTATTTCGCTGGCATCGCCGTCCTGCATGACCTGCCGGAAATATTCTTGAATGGTCTCATCGCTATCGAGCCACTCCACAATGTCAAAGGGCGTTGTCTTGATGGACATGATTCAAACCTCCTGGGCCAGTTTGCGGGCCGTCTTGATGTCGGCCTCTTGCGTGGACTTGCTGCCGCCGCAGAGCAAAAAAATCACCGTTCGATCCCGCGTGGTGAAGTAAAGCCGGTATCCAGCGCCCACGTCCACCCTGGCCTCCGAAACACCATCGCCAACAGACTTGACATCACCCATATTTCCTTGCGCCATACGTTGAATACGTCGGGCGATAGCGGCTTTGGCAACGGGGTTGCGCAGCGTGTCGCGCCACTGGAGAAAGGCGTCTGTCTGTTCAATCTGGTAATGCACAAGGGGGATGGTATTCGTTTGGATACCGATTGTCAAATCATGAACTCTGTTAGCTGGCCGCAGCCTGATCGTTATAGCCGCTTGGCCCCTCCGTGAGCAACAAAGAACTGAACCACTGGCCGCCGGGAAGTTCGCTCTCCAGGTTGTGCGCCAGTTGGTACACGTACCAGGTCTTGTTGGCTTGCGGCAGCGCGCTTTGCACCTTGATGTAAGTGCCAAACCGTATCGCCGGGTTGTACAGGCATTTGACCGCGATGCCCATTGCGTTGTAGGCCGGGTAGCCCACCAGGCCGGTGTCCGCCGACAGCGTGATGATGTCGCCCGGCTGCTGCTGGCGTGCGCCATTTTTGGGCCAGATGGCCAGCACGTCGTCGTCTATCAGGCAATTGATGCGGGCGGCATCGGCGGCGGCAACGGCTTTTTGGCGGTCGGTGCCGGGTAAGTTGGGGTTGGTGAGCATCACGCTCACGCCGTTGCGCTCGAACTTAAGCCCCATGCTGGCGGCCAGTTGCGCCATGATGTCGGCCACGTCCACCGCGCCCTTGTAGCTGATCGCCGCCGTGGGTTTTATGTTGGCGATTTGGCCGCTCTGCGCTTTGAGGTTCATGGTCACCACCGGCGCGCCCTGGTATTCGGCCCAGGACTCGAACACGTCCCCGGAGAAGGCGATGCTCTTGACGCCGTTTTCGGCATACGCGTACAGGATGAGCGTGCTGCGGCCCTGCGTGCCCACTATCAGGCCCATGGTGGACAGCTCGTTCATCATCGAAGGCGTCAGGCCCCAGATGCGGATGAGCGATTCGTTGAGCGAGATGCCGCCTGCCTTGGCTATATCGGCGCTCACGCGCAGGCCAGACAGATAGACAGTGTTGGTTCCTGTTTCGCCAAAAGTGCCTTCTTTGAGGGTGATTTGCAGGTCGATTTTTTGACTCGGAAGGGTGTTGGCGGTCATGCGGGAACCATGTAATTGAGCGTGTAGCGCGCGCCAAAGCCGTTGTAGTCCGGCTCAGTGGCGCCCTGCGTGTCCTTGAAAAACAGGTCTCCGATAAAGCCCGTGTAGCGCTCGGGCGTGAGCGTTACGCGGTCTCGGCACAGCCTGCCCAGCACGATGGGGGTGTTGCCCACATATAGGTCGAGGAACACGTCCGCGCCCTTTTGCGCCACGTTGATGACGCAGTTCTGCGCGCCCAGGGCCACGCGCAGCGTTTGCGCCGGTACCGCCTGAAGCGCGATGACGTAAATCTGGAAAGTTTGCTGCTGCATGGGTTTACCAGCTCCCCGACGCGCCGCCGTGCAGCACGCCGATGGTGTTTTGATACGCGGCCTGGCTGTCCGCCGACATTGCGGCGGGCGGGTTGTTTTGCATATCGGCCAGCGCCAGCGCGCTCGCCGGGCTGTTGACGGGGGAGGCAATCAGGCCATTGTTGGGCGAGCCGTTGGCAAAGTTCGATTGCGCATCCTGCGCCGGGGTGGGCGGTGCGGCCTGCACCCGGCCCCCGTTTTTAAAGCTGGAGGCGTCCGGCGAGCGCGTGTTGGCCGGATCCAGCGGCGTTGTTCCGGCGCTTTGCAGCGTCTGTTGGGTCTGGCCGTTTTGGGTTTGATCCAGCCCGCTTTGCTGCGCGTAGCTGGTGCCGGGGATCAGGCGTACCTCGCGCGCCCAGACATCTACCGTGAGCATTTGCACGCCCGAGCGCGCGTCGCGCCGGTAGTCGTAGTGTTCGATGGTGATGTTTTCCCATGCGCCTTCGGGCGTAATGGCGGTATACAGCAGGGGCGATTTGAGCAGGGTATCGAGCGTATTGATAAACACTTCGCGCCCGGTCGCATTGCTGGAATAGGCCATTGTCAGGCGCAAGTCAAAGGGCGTTTGCACTTTGTTGTATGAGCCAAACGCCCCTTGTTCGATGGGGTAGTCGGCCACCTTGACTTCAGCGCGAAAGTCGGTGCCTACGATGGTGTCTGGCGCAATGGCCAGATTGCCGCTGGCGTCGAAAATGCCCCACTGCTCCAGCGGCGCATCGCTGGGCAGATCAGCGCCATCGGCTGTCTGGGCGAAGTTGGCGTCAATGCCATTGGCGCTTTCGTCGGCCAGAGCAATGCCAGCGGCTGCCAACGCGGGATCGCGCGGCAGCGCCGGAACGCCCGGCTGATTGGGCACATCGGGGTAAAGGGGAATGGTCGGCATGGGCGTAAAAAAGCCCGCGTGAAGCGGGCAAAACCACGAAAGGAGCGATCAGTTCACAGCGGAATAACGATTTGCGCGTTCCCGGCTGCCTCGTTGGCTTTGTTCAACAAAGGCCCGCGCTTGCCTTGCCAGCGGCGCAAGCCCTTGCCGCAAAGACTGGCCATGGCACGTTCACTGGTGTATTGAAGCCACGCGCGGTTGAATTCTTGTTGCCAGCCTTTGCCTTCGTTGAGGTATTCGTCCAGCGCATCCAATGCCCAGGCTCGAAATTCCTTGGCAACATGGGTGCGGGCGAACATGCCCAGCAGGTGGCAGCCGCGCAAGCTGAAGATGCGCACCTCCTGCACGCCACCGACGGTCTGCATCTTCACCAAGGCGGTCATATCGGCGCGGAACTCGTCGGCATGTCGGCGGTACAACTTGCGCACGCGATTAAAGGGGGTGTCACTTTGGACACCCCCTTTGTCCTTGGCATACAGCGCCTGCGCGACCTCTTGCAAAGTCAGGTACGGCTGGCCGGTGTGCTGAATGACGTTGAACTCGGTGCCGTTGAAGGTTAATTTCTTCATTTCTTGCCTTTCATGGTTTTGCCAATAAAAAACCCGCCTCGATGGGCGGGTGCTGCTCTGTCCGGTCTGCGCTATACTGCGCCCGCTCCCGTGAAAAAGGCGGGAGTCGGGTTTGACAGCCCGGAATACAAAGGCGCGCAGCCGCCTGAAACCCGTTCACGCGGCTTTTTTCGTGGTTGCGCGCAGCATGGCGCTCCTCTACGGGCGGCTCATGCGGGGAGCCGCAAGGCTCGCCGGTTCCTTTGTTCCGGTCTGTCAACCCGCATGGTGCCGCCCACCCCGTTTGACAGCGGGACGGCGGTTAGTAACCGTAGCAAAGGAGTCATGCAATGACTGGTCATCAAATCGCGCTCGCCCTTGGCGAGCATTCCATCCGTCAAATCGACGGCCTGTTTTCTCTCAACGATCTTCACCGTGCGAGCGGCGGCGAGCAAAAGCATCGCCCGAAATACTTCATTGCCTTGGAGCAAATCAAGGAACTGGCAGTCGAAGTCGAAAAGGGCGGAATCACGCCCTTTTCCATCATCAAAGGCCGCAACGGCGGCACCTACGCCTGCCGGGAACTGGTCATTGCCTATGCCGCGTGGATCAGCGCGGCGTTTCACCTCAAAGTCATTCGCGTCTTTCTTTCGGCAACCGTACCGGCGCAACCGGCCCAGCCATCGCTATTACCCCCGGCCAGCGCGCCGCAAGT
>JAIRRE010000188.1 GCA_031256125.1 Burkholderiaceae bacterium | reverse complement strand
CCGGCGATTTGAAGGCGCTGGTGGATGCGCAGAACCTGTTCGGCACGCCGGCGCAAAACCGGCGCGTGACGGCCACGCTGACGCTGCGGCCAGCATGGCCCGCGTTCCCGAGCTGGCCGGGTTACAACTTTTTTGCCACGCACCGGGCCAAGGATGGCTACACCACTGATTTACAGGACAGTACCACCGATGCGCACGGCCACGCCGAGTTTCCCCTGGACCTCAAGCAGTACGCGGACGCGACCTATCAACTGACTTTTCTGGCGCGCGCGTTCGAGGCCGGCGGCGGGCGCGGCGTGACCGCCAGCGCGCGCACGCTGGTCTCCAATCAGGACTGGCTGGTGGGCTACAAATCAGCCGACGATCTGGACTACATCAAGCGCGGCACGCCGCGCGCGGTCAAGCTCATCGCCATCAACCCACAGGCCAAGGCGATGGCGCTGCAAGGCTTGCGCGCGCAATTGGTGGAAAAACGCTATGTCTCGGTGCTGACCAAACAGGATTCGGGCGTTTACCAATACGTCTCGCGTCTCAAGGAAGTGCCGGTGGAGGAAAAGCCGCTGTCGATTCCGGCGGCCGGACTCGATCTAGCGCTGCGCACCGACAAGCCCGGCAACTATGCGCTGGTGATTCGCAACACGGGCGGCGCGGAGGTCAACCGTATCGAGTATTCGGTGGCGGGCGATGCCAACGTCTCGCGCTCACTGGACCGCAACGCGGAACTGCAAATTACCCTGAGCAAGCACGACTACCAGCCCGGCGAGCAGGTGGACGTGGCGATCCGCGCGCCTTACGCGGGCAGCGGCCTGATTACCATCGAGCGCGACAAGGTGTATGCCCATGCGTGGTTCCACGCCGACACCACCAGTTCGATCCAGCACATCACCGTACCGCAGGGGTTCGAGGGCAGCGGCTACATCAACGTGCAATATGTGCGCGACCCGTCGTCGGACGAAATCTTCATGAGTCCGCTCAGTTACGGCGTGGTCCCGTTCTCAGTCAATCTGGACGCGCGGCGCAATGCGCTGACGGTGGACGCGCCGGCGCTGGTCAAGCCCGGCGAGACGGCTACCTTCACCGTGCACAGCGCCCAGCCGGCCAAGGTGGTGGTGTTCGCGGTCGATGAGGGCATCCTGCAAGTGGCGCACTACAAACTGGGCGACCCGCTCAAGTTCTTCTTCCGCAAACGGATGCTGCAAGTCGATACGGCGCAGATTCTCGACCTGATCCTGCCCGATTTCAAAAAGCTGATGGCGATTGCCGCGCCCGGCGGTGACGAGGACAATGACATAGGCCGTCAGCTCAACCCGTTCAAGCGCAAACGCGATAAGCCGGTGGTGTTTTGGTCGGGCATCGTCGATGTGAACGGCGCGCAGCGTTTCACCTACCCGGTGCCGGATTATTTCAACGGCAGGCTGCATGTGATGGCGGTGTCGGTCTCGCCCGAACGCATCGGCACGTTCGAGGGCGCGACCACGGTACGCGGCGATTTCGTGCTTTCGCCCAGCGTGCCGACCACGCTCGCGCCAGGCGATGAGGCGCAAGTCAGTGTCGGCGTGGCCAACAACCTCACCGGCGCTGCGGATAAACCGATGCCAATCGAGGTCGCGCTCAAAACCGGGCCGCAATTGCAGGTACTCGGCTCGGCGGCGCAAAGCGTGGCGCTGGCGCCGGGGCGCGAAGGCGTGGCGCAGTTCCGTGTCAAGGCCACCGACACACTCGGATCGGGCGCGCTCACGTTCGATGCTCATTACGGCGGCAAGGCCGCGCGACAAACCGTGGATCTATCGGTACGGCCCGCCGCGCCGTTCCGCACCCGGATCGACCTGGCGCAACTAGGGTCCGGCCGGCAGACCCGCGTACCCCAACTGCGCCGGATGTACGACGCCTACGCGGCGCGCGATGCGAGCATCTCCACCACGCCGATGGTGTTTGGCGATGCGCTGGCGGCGTATCTGGGTGGCTTTGAACACTACTGCACCGAGCAGTTGCTCAGCGTGATGGCGCCGCGCCTGATCGGTGCCAAGTGGCTCTCGGCGCGCGTGCTGACCAAGCCCACCGACCAGCAGTTCGCGCCCGAGGGGCAGACCGGCGCGGACAAAACAGCGCGGTTCTTCGACCTGCTCAGGAGCCGTCAGAATGACCAGGGCGGCTTTGGGCTGTGGAGCGCCACGCAGTCCCCCGACCTGTTCGTTTCCAACTACGCCATGCACATGCTGCTGGACGCGCGCGAGCACGGCGTCAGCGTACCGCAGGACATCCTGGACGCCGGTAACGGTTACCTGAAAAAGCTCGCGGCGGGCGACTCCGACGTATTGGGCGGCGGGGAAGGCAACCCCGAAACCTTGCTCTGGGACGACCGCGAACTTGGCATCCTGCGCCAGCGCGCCTATGCGGTGTATCTGTTGACGCGCCAAGGCAACGTCACCACCAACGATTTGGCCGCCGTGCAAAAGCGTTTGCAGGAGGCGTATCCCAAGGATTGGAAGAACGACCTGGCCGCCGCGTGGCTGGCCGCGTCGTATCAGTTGCTCAAGCAGAACCAGGAAGCCGACGCGCTGATTGCCGGGCCGCAGAAGCTGCTCGAACGCAACACAACGGGCGATGAGCCGTATCGCTGGGGCTTCTTCATAGACCCGCTCACGCGCGACGCGAGCACGCTGTATCTGATCGCGCGCTATTTCCCCGACCGTGTTAGCACGCTCTCGCCGCGCGCCATCGAGAACATCGCCGATCCGCTGCAACGCGACCAGTTCAACACGCTCTCCTCGGCGATGACCATCATGGCGCTGGATGCCTACTCCCATGCAACCGCCAGCGGCCTGGACCAATTGGCCATCGACGTGACGCGCCCGGGCGGCAAGGCGACCAATGTCTCGACGCCGCAAGGCGGCATCATGCGCAGCGCCACCTGGCCGGCGGATGCCACGCGCGTCGATTTGGTCAACGACAGCCGCCTACCCGCGTGGTGGATCGC
>JAIRRE010000135.1 GCA_031256125.1 Burkholderiaceae bacterium | reverse complement strand
GCGCGCGAAGTCGAGCGCGTCGATTCGGGCTACCGCAGCGCGATGAGCGTGCAAAGCTCGCTGGTGATGCATCCGATCCACGCTTATGGGTCGGAAGCGCAAAAACAAAAGTATCTGCCCAAGCTGGCCACCGGCGAATGGGTGGGTTGCTTCGGCCTGACGGAACCCAACCACGGTTCCGACCCGGCGGGCATGGAAACGCGCGCCCGCAAGGTCGATGGCGGCTTTGTCCTCAAGGGCAGCAAGATGTGGATCACCAATGCGCCGATTGCCGACGTATTCGTGGTCTGGGCCAAACTTGATGACGGCGGTAACGGGCAGTCCGCCATTCGCGGCTTCATTCTGGAAAAGGGTATGAAGGGCTTGAGCGCGCCCAAAATCGTCGGCAAGATGAGCCTGCGCGCCAACATCACCGGCGAGATCGTGATGGACGACGTGTTCGTGCCCGAAGACCACATCCTGCCCGGCGTCAAGGGCCTCAAAGGGCCGTTCGGGTGCCTGAACCGCGCGCGCTACGGCATTGCCTGGGGCGCACTGGGCGCTGCGGAAGACTGCTGGCAGCGCGCGCGGCAATACACGCTGGATCGCGTCCAGTTTGGCAAGCCACTGGCGCAAACGCAGTTGATCCAGAAGAAACTCGCCGACATGCAGACTGAAATCACGCTGGGCCTGCAAGGTTGCCTGCGCGTGGGACGCTTGATCGACGAAGGCAAGGCCGCGCCGGAAATGGTCAGCCTCATCAAGCGCAACAGTTGCGGCAAAGCGCTCGACATCGCCCGCATGGCACGCGATATGCACGGCGGCAACGGCATCCATGACGAATTTCACGTCATCCGCCACATGATTAACCTGGAAACGGTCAACACCTACGAAGGCACGCACGACGTGCACGCCCTCATTTTGGGCCGCGCGCAAACCGGGCTGCAGGCGTTTTTCTGAGGACTTACCCCAGCGCCGCGATGACTTCGGGCGGAGCCTGTACCAGTTCGATCAGCACGCCCTCGCCCGCGATTGGGAACTGGTCGCTGGCTTTCGGGTGCAAAAAGCAAACGTCATAACCGGCCGCGCCTTTGCGGATGCCGCCGGGCGCAAAGCGCACGCCGTGGGCCGTGAGCCACTCAACGGCCTTGGGCAGGTCGTTGATCCACAGGCCGACGTGGTTGAGCGGCGGGATATGCACGGCAGGTTTGCGTTCCGGGTCCAGCGGCTGCATCAGGTCCACCTCGACCTTGTGCGCGCCCTGGCCGATGGCGCAAATGTCTTCATCGACGTTTTCGCCGGCGCTTTTGAAGGTGCCGGTAACCGTCAGGCCGAGCATGTCCACCCACAGCGCCTGCAAGCGCGCCTTGTCGGCGCCGCCGATGGCGATTTGCTGGACACCCAGCACTTTGAAAGGACGTTGTTCGGCGTTCATGCGAACTCCATGATGACTTGATTGACTGCCAGCGATTGGCCTTTGGCAGCGGTAATTTTGCCGACCGTACCGTCGCGCGTAGCGAACAGGACGTTCTCCATTTTCATGGCCTCGATGACTGCCAGCCGCTCACCCGCCTGCACCGGCTGGCCTTCCTTAACCACCACATCAACCAACAGCCCTGGCATGGGCGACAGCAGGAATTTGCTCAGATCGGGTGGCGCCTTATAGGGCATCAATCGGTGCAGTTCTGCTGTTCGCGGATGCATGACGATGGCGTCTAGCTGCGCGCCGTTGTGCACCACGCGGATGGCCAGCGGGTTCTGGCCGATGCCGCGCGCCAGTTGTGCGGTGAAGGGTTTGCCGTTAACCGTGCCGGTAACGCGCATATCACCCAGCAATTTGGCAACCAGCAGGTCGTAACGGCGTTCACCTTGCAGCGTCTGGATCGTCACGCCTGTGGGTTGGCCCGGCTGCGTCTCGTCCACATGGGCGGGCAAGTAGGTGTTGTGTCCGCCCTCGCCCAGTACGCAAACGGTGCAGTCGCGTGGCGACAGGCGTTTGTAACCTTCCCAGAACTGGCCTTGCAGACCGCTGGCGCGGTTGCGGTAGAACGCGTACAGATGCACAGCTAGGGCTTGCAGAAAAGCCGGATCGTCATGCCGCACGTCCTCGGCACGGAAGCCCTGCGCGTAGTTCTCGGCGATGAAGCCGGTGTTGAAATCGCCCGCGACGAATTTAGGGTGCGACAGCAGCGCCGACTGGAACGGGATGTTGCTGCTGATGCCGCGAATCACGAAGCCGTTGAGCGCCTCGCGCATTTTGGCGATGGCCTCGTTGCGGTCGCGCCCATGCACGATGAGCTTGGCGATCATCGAGTCGTAGTACATCGGAATCTCGCCGCCTTCGTAGACGCCGGTATCCACGCGCACGCCGTACAGGTGCCCGGTGTCGCTGGCAAACATGGTCTGGGGCGGCGGCTGAAAGCGCACCAAGCGGCCGGTGGAAGGCAGAAAGTTGCGGAATGGGTCTTCCGCGTTGATGCGGCACTCGATCGCCCAGCCTTCGCGCTTGACATCGGCCTGCGTCAGTGGCAGCTTTTCGCCCGCCGCCACGCGCAGCATTAGCTCGACCAGATCAAGGCCGGTGATGGATTCGGTGACCGGATGCTCGACCTGCAAGCGCGTGTTCATTTCCAGAAAGTAAAAGCTCTGGTCTTTGCCGACCACGAACTCCACCGTGCCCGCGCTCTGATACTTGACCGCCTTGGCCAGCGCCACGGCCTGCTCGCCCATTGCTTTGCGGGTGGCTTCGCTGATGAAGGGCGAAGGCGCTTCCTCGATTACCTTCTGGTGGCGGCGCTGGATCGAGCATTCGCGCTCATTGAGATAGACGACATTGCCGTGCGCATCGCCAAGTACCTGGATTTCGATGTGGCGCGGTTCTTCGATGAACTTCTCGATGAACACACGGTCGTCGCCAAAACTGTTGCGCGCCTCGTTTTGGCAGGCCGTAAAGCCCTCAAAGGCTTCCTTGTCGTTGTAGGCCACGCGCAGACCCTTGCCGCCGCCGCCCGCGCTGGCCTTAATCATCACTGGGTAGCCGATGTCCTTGGCGATCTCCACCGCGTGCGTAGCGCTATCGATGGCCTGGTTCCAGCCGGGAATGGTGTTGACCTGGGCCTGTTTGGCGAGCTTTTTGGAAGCGATCTTGTCGCCCATCGCGGCAATCGAATGGTGCTTGGGGCCGATGAAGACGATACCCTCTTCCTCGACCTTCTTGGCAAAGCTCTCGTTCTCCGAGAGAAAACCATAGCCCGGATGCAGCGCCTGCGCGCCAGTTTGTTTGCAGGCTGCAATGATTTTGTCGGCCAATAGGTACGACTCGCGCGAAGGCGGCGGCCCCAGCCGCACCGCCTCGTCGGCTAGTTGTACGTGACGCGCATCCTTGTCGGCATCGGAATAAACCGCGACGGTCTGGATGCCGAGCTTCTTGGCAGTCTGGATCACGCGGCAGGCAATTTCGCCACGGTTGGCGATGAGGATTTTTTTGAACATGTTCTGGTTCTCCCTTTAAAGCGGAATATTGCCGTGCTTGCGCCACGGGTTGTCCAGCTTCTTGTCACGCAGCATCGCCAGCGAGCGACAAATCCGTTGGCGCGTTTCATGCGGCAGGATCACGTCGTCGATGTAGCCGCGCGCGCCGGCGATAAAGGGATTGGCAAAACGGGCCTTGTACTCGGCTTCGCGCGCCGCCAGCTTCTCAGGGTCGTTTTTGTCTTCGCGGAAGATGATTTCGACCGCCCCCTTGGCACCCATCACGGCGATCTCGGCGCGCGGCCAGGCCAGATTCACGTCGCCGCGCAAATGCTTGGATGCCATCACATCGTAAGCGCCGCCATACGCTTTGCGGGTGATGACGGTGATCTTGGGCACGGTGCATTCGGCGTAGGCATACAGCAGCTTGGCGCCGTGCTTAATGATGCCGCCGTATTCCTGGCTGGTGCCGGGCATGAAGCCGGGCACATCGACAAAAGTAACGACCGGAATGTTGAAGGCATCGCAGAACCGCACGAAGCGTGCCGCCTTGATGCTGGCCTTGATGTCCAGGCACCCGGCCAGCACCAGTGGCTGGTTGGCGACTACCCCGATCACGTTGCCGTCCATGCGGCCAAAGCCGACGACGATGTTGGCAGCGTAGTCCGGTTGCAGTTCGAAAAACTCGGCATCGTCCAACACCTTGACGATGGCTTCCTTGATGTCGTAGGGCAGGTTCGGGTTGTCGGGAACTAGCGTGTCCAGACTTAGATCGGCGCGATCGGCGCGGTCCTGCGTTGGGCGATGCGGCGGCTTTTCGCGGTTGTTGGCCGGGACGTAATTGAAGAAGCGCCGCAGCATCAGCAGCGCCTCCACGTCGTTTTCGAATGCCAGGTCAGCCACGCCGCTCCTGGCGGTGTGCGTAAGTGCGCCACCCAGTTCCTCGGCAGTAACACTTTCGTGCGTCACGGTTTTGACCACCTCGGGGCCGGTCACGAACATGTAGCTGGTGTCCTTGACCATGAAGATGAAGTCGGTCATGGCCGGCGAATACACCGCACCGCCTGCGCACGGCCCCATGATGAGGCTGATTTGCGGCACCACGCCCGAGGCCATCACGTTGCGCTGAAATACCTCGGCATAGCCGCCTAGCGAGGCCACGCCTTCCTGAATGCGGGCGCCGCCCGAATCGTTCAGGCCGATGACTGGGGCGCCGACCTTCATCGCCTGGTCCATCACCTTGCAGATTTTCTCGGCGTGTGCTTCGGACAGCGCGCCGCCGAATACGGTGAAGTCCTGGCTAAACACGAACACCAGGCGACCATTGATGGTGCCGTAGCCGGTGACTACGCCGTCGCCGGGAATCTTGTTGTCCGCCATGCCGAAGTCGGTGCAGCGGTGCTCGACGAACATGTCCCACTCTTCAAACGAGCCTGCGTCCAGCAACACCTCGATGCGCTCGCGCGCGGTCAGCTTGCCTTTAGTGTGCTGCGCGTCGATGCGCTTGGCCCCGCCACCCAGCCGTGCTTGCGCGCGGCGCTTTTCGAGTTCGTCGATGAGTTCTTGCATGATGTCTTCCGAAAAAATCAGGGAATCGTTAATGC
>JAIRRE010000089.1 GCA_031256125.1 Burkholderiaceae bacterium | reverse complement strand
GTGCAAGGGACAGCCAATGGAGCGGCCCTGCAACCGCAAAGGATCAAGTTTCACCTGGGAATGATTTCAGGATTGGCCCTCGGCATGGTTTTGCAGTCGCCCCGGTTTGTATTACGATTCACGCTGGATCCTCGAATGGCTTTGTGACGACCTTGGTCTATCACGCGCATTCCGATGCTCTTCCCATTCCGAGGATCCACCTTGTGTTATTCCGGCAGGTTGCCGGCGGCAATTCACGCAAAGATGCGCGGTTCGACCGTCTCTCCGCGCATGAAGGCAACCCAGGCTCCGGCTTTGCCGATGTCGCCAAAGCGCGCCACGACCTGTTCTGCGCGCAGCACTTCCCAGGGATGCTTCTGGTCTTGCGTGCGCCGGATGGACAAATCAGGCTGCCGGAAATTGACGTGCCGAAACAGATACTTTCCGCTTGCCCACTCGATGATTGCCAACAGACAGGCCGTGAGGATGGCCCCGCCGCCATCGGCCCCCGGTTCGATCAGCAAAGGCACTTTGAGCGTGCCCATTGAGCGGCCAATCTGGCCCAGCATGTCGAACTCATCGAGCCAGGTCTCGCCCGTGTCTGGATTGCCCGTAATCAGGCGCACCTTGGAGCCATCCTTGCGGCAGCGCTCCAGAGTCCGGGCGGCTTTGGGATCGGTTCCCGCCTCAAAGTAGGTCTCGTGACGCAGCGGGGATGCTTCCCAGGCGCACAGGGCTGCCTGGTATTTTTCGTAGCCGCTCAGGGCGCCGAAGTCCTGCGCGCCGAAAGCCAGATCAGGCCGGCTCAGGAGCGCCGCGATCTGGTTGGTATTGTCCCGGGCATTGGTAAAGCCCTGGCACGAATAGCCGCTGGCGGTGCGAATGACGTAATGCTGTTGGCCGGCATCAAGGGTGACGGTTTCTGAAGTCATGACGCATCCCTCAATTTGCAGTGGCTTCCCGCCCTTCGGCAGCGGCCAGCCTGGCTTGTTCGGCATAGTGGCGCACGGCATCGGCCTTGATCTTGTCCAGGGAGGCCAGGGCGATCTGGTGCTGGGCGCGGATGGCTTTTTCGGTGGCGCGCGGGACGGAGCAATCCAGCAAAGTGGCGCTGAAGTCCCCCTTACCGAAGCCGTAGCACATGACGTAGCTGGTCAGGCCGGACTCCAAGGTCGTCGATACCGTGGCCGTACTTAGCAGACGGTTGCTCAAACCATTCTTGCGCGTTGTGATCGTCAGGATTTGCCATTCGGCAAAATCGACGACGGTTTCGGCTTTCCAGCCATTTGGGGTCTTGCACATTTGCGTTTGGATCGCTTCCATGATTCATCCTTTCGGGCTTGTGGCTGCCCACCAGCGGGCCGCCTGACGCCACCAAAGCGCGGGGGCTGGCGGTGTCAAGGCCGCGCAGCGCCCGCAGGGCTTGGCCTTGACACTGCCAGCAGCCCGCGCTAGGCGTCGAAACAAGGCGGCCCGCTGGCGGGCGGCGCATCAAACTGCGTGAGCTTTTGCGGGCGGCTTGTTGTCAGCCCAGATCACCGGCACGGCCATTAAGCGCGCCCATGCCTGGGTACTGGCCTTCTGAATCCGGGGCGCGAAGCTGTCCGGCGGCGCCCACCATGCGTTGCTCATGGCCAGAACCAGGGTCGGTGGATGCCACATGGCCTGCACCCAGGCCCAGGGCTGCAACTGTTCGACGCACAGCGCTGCCCAGACACGCTCCCCGTCCAGCGCAAAAGTGCGCTGCTCACCCGCAGGCCGCAACCCCTGCGCACTCCAGGGCCGCCAGTTGCCGCCCAGCAGCAACCCGCTTGCCGCAGTCAGCGGCACGGCGTGCGCCTGACCGTGTTCCACAGCGACCACGGCATTGACCGGCTTGCCACTTGAAGCAAGGCCCGGTGTGGGTAAACGCACTTGCGCGCCGATCAGCCAGATTTGGCCGGGCGGCACGGCCAGCGCGAATTGCTGGCGCGTGCCTGGCAGCCAGTCGCCCAGCACCGCTTCGGGAAACACCAGCACGCGCGCCGCATGAACCGCCCGCCCGGCTTCGATCAAACCCTGTTTGTTGGCCAGATCAGCCAGCGTGCCGCGCCCCGGCACGATGCGGGTGTCCAGACCCACCCAGCCGGATGGCGGCGTCGAGGTGAACTTTTGCGGAATCAGGAAACCATAGTCGATCCCGTTCATCACGGCGATGACCAGCAAGACGCTAAGCCAGGTTTTTTGGGGACGGCGATAGACGCCATCGCACCAAATCAGCGCGGCAACACAAAGGCCAAGTCCAAACAACCCGGTGCCCGGAAACATCACCCCGGCGGCATTCAGGGGCGACAGCCACCCGATCACCCCCAGCGGTGGAACCGCAGTAGCAATCAATGCAAACAGCCGCCCGGTCGCGCTGCGTCCGAGCGCCCACGGCAAGGCCAAAGCCACGGACGCGCCGATCCAGGCCAGTAAGCCCAAGGCCCAGTGTCCACCGTAGTACCCGGTGATCGCGCCGGTAATCGACACCGAGCCGATCAGGTAATAAACCCAAGCGGATGCAAAAGCTAATTTTTTGGAAACACTGACTGCCGTGGCAATGGGCAGCAGGATCGACAAGAACGGCCCCCACAGACTCGCGCCGCCGATCAGCCAGGCCGCGCCGCCGATACTTGCCAGCGCCGGAGCCGCCCAAGCCGGGCCAGGCTACGCCACGTCATCGGGCCGAATGTGGAGCAAGCTGGATGGTTGGCGGCGTGTGGTTCACGCCCAGGGAATACGCCCAGGCTCCCACGAACAACCCCACCATGAACACCAGCGCCATAGCGAGCAGATAGATGCCTTTGAAGTGGCTCTTGGCGCTGGCCACGACCTGTTCGGCAATGCCACCGGCGATCTTTTGCGTATCCAGGGCTGGCGCTGTAGAAATTGTTTTGAGCTTTTCTGCGAGCTGGCTGGCGAGCTGCTGGGCATCCGGGCGCTCCGGCGTGTTGACCAGGGCATTGATCTTTTTGGCGATGTTGTCCAAAGTGCTCTGGAACTTGTCGAGCTTGGGTTCCACGATGTCATCCTTGAACTGGTCCAGACTCTTATCGAACTCCAGGAACTCTTTTCTGGTAATCCAGCCTTCTTCTTGCGCCACCTTTTTGAATTGATGGCCGATGGCCACCGGCGTCAGCAAGGACTTGGGCGCTTCGGTCAAATCCGGCGCCAGCGGGAGCCGCGCCCAAATCAGGGCGATCATGGCGATGAACGGCGCATGTTCC
>JAIRRE010000272.1 GCA_031256125.1 Burkholderiaceae bacterium | reverse complement strand
CGCCATAGGCCTTGCGCGTGATGATGGTGACTTTGGGCACGGTGCATTCGGCGTAAGCGAACAGAAGCTTGGCCCCGTGCTTGATGAAGCCGCCGTATTCCTGAGCGGTTCCAGGCAAAAAACCGGGAACATCGACGAAGGTGATGATCGGGGTGTTGAAGGCATCGCAAAAACGCACGAAGCGCGCCGCCTTGATGCTGCTCTTGATGTCAAGGCATCCGGCCAGCACCAGCGGCTGGTTGGCGACAAAGCCAACCACGTTACCATCCATACGGCCGAAGCCGATGACGATGTTGCCGGCGTAGTCGGGTTGCAACTCGAAAAACTCGCCATCGTCGGCCACCTTGACGATGGCCTCTTTGATGTCGTAGGGCAAGTTTGGGTTATCGGGCACCAGAGTGTCGAGGCTCAACTCAGCGCGATCAGCGTAGTCCTGCGTTGGCCTGAACGGCGGCTTTTCGCGGTTGTTGGCCGGGATGTAGTTGAAAAAGCGCCGCAGCATCATGAGTGCCTCGACGTCGTTCTCGAATGCCAGGTCAGCCACGCCGCTCTTGGTGTTGTGCGTGACGGCGCCGCCCAACTCCTCGGCGGTCACGCTCTCGTGGGTAACCGTCTTGACCACCTCGGGACCGGTCACGAACATATAGCTGGTGTCTTTGACCATGAAGATGAAGTCGGTCATGGCCGGCGAATACACGGCGCCGCCCGCGCACGGCCCCATGATGAGGCTGATCTGGGGAATGACCCCTGAAGCCATGACATTGCGCTGGAAGACGTCGGCATAGCCGGCCAGCGAGGCGACACCTTCCTGGATACGCGCGCCGCCCGAATCGTTCAGGCCGATAACCGGCACGCCGACTCTAATCGCCTGATCCATCACCTTGCAAATTTTCTCGGCGTGCGCCTCGGACAACGCGCCGCCGAACACCGTGAAGTCCTGGCTGAAGACAAACACCAGGCGACCGTTGATGGTGCCGTAGCCGATGACCACGCCATCGCCAGGGATGTACGACTGGTCCATGCCGAAGTCGGTACAGCGGTGCTCGACGAACATGTCCCACTCTTCAAACGAGCCGGCATCGAGCAGCACCTCGATGCGCTCACGCGCCGTGAGTTTGCCCTTGCCATGCTGTATGTCGATGCGCTTCTGGCCACCACCAAGCCGTGCCTGGGCGCGGCGTTTTTCAAATTCGTCGATGATTTCTTGCATAAGTTTTCCAGAAAATTTCCGCTGTGAAATAAATCAAATAATATCAGCCGCCGCGCCAACGCTGGCCGCAAGCAAGGTTCTGGCCGCCACCGAGGCGGGTAATTCTCCCTGCGCCACCTGCTGTGAAAGCTGCGGCAATAGCGCCTGTACCTTGGCATTTTGGTGAAAGAATTGTTTGAGCCCCGATTCGATGCGCTCCCACATCCAGGCCAGTGCCTGTTTTTCGCGGCGCTGGGCCAGCTTGCCACTGGCAGTCTGCAAAATTTTGAATTCTTGCACGGCGGCCCAGAACGTATCGATGCCCGTCGCGGTCAATGCGCTCAATTGCAGCACCTGGGGTTGCCATTGACGTTTCAGGGCGCCGCGTCCGCTCGGCGCAGAATCCGAATGGCTTGGCTGGCCGAACAGGCGCAACGCTGAAATGATCTGTGCCCGGGCGCGGGTCGCGGCGGCGGCATCCAGGTCGGCCTTGTTGATGACCACGAGATCGGCCAGTTCCATGACTCCCTTTTTGATGGCTTGCAAATCGTCGCCGGCATTGGGCAGTTGCAGCAGCACGAACATGTCGGTCATGCCGGCGACAGCGGTTTCCGATTGGCCGACACCGACGGTTTCGATGATCACCACGTCGTAACCCGCCGCCTCGCACACCAACATGGCCTCGCGCGTCTTTTCGGCCACGCCGCCAAGGGTGCCGCCGGAAGGGCTGGGGCGGATGTAAGCGCTCTCGCTGGCCGAAAGCCGCTCCATGCGCGTCTTGTCGCCCAGAATCGAACCGCCCGACACGCTCGATGAAGGATCGACCGCCAGCACCGCCACGCGATGCCCCTGCGCGATCAGGTACAGCCCCAGCGCCTCGATGAACGTGGACTTGCCCACCCCCGGCACGCCCGAAATGCCCAGGCGCAACGCCTTGCCGGTGCGCGGCAGCAGCGCGGTCAACAATTCGTCGGCCTGGGCGCGATGGTCGGCTCGCGTCGATTCGAGCAGCGTGATGGCCTTGGCGATGGCGCGGCGCTGGGCCGAATCTTCCGCCGCGCATATCAGCCTCGTCAACAAAGCATCGGACACTTGTCCTTCCTCATTCAAACTGCTCGAAGAATGCGTTGTCTATGTCGTAAACAGTACGTGGGCGCAGGCCCAGCCCGTACTTCTTGAACATTTCGTACAATTTTTCACCGTCTACCAATTCCACTGGATCGGCCCCAGGCCGGATTGCCTCGTCCTTGGCACTCTGGGAAAAATAGCTGGTGGTCAGGAAGATCGCCTTATCGGCCCGCCCAGCCATTGCGCCCCGGAGGTCTCTAATCTCTTTTGGGGGTACGGCAGTGGTAGCCCACTTCTTGCATTGGAAAACAACGTTGAAACCCACCAATTCATTGACCTGGAGAACGCCTACACCGTCGATACCGCCATCGTTCGATCGCCCAGTTACTTCCAGCCTGTCAAAGCCCGCCTCTCGTAGTAACCGCAGACACAAGCGTTCAAAGCCTTTCGCCGATAAGGAACGAAGCTTGACGATGAAGCGCTCGAATTCCTTGTCTTCGTCGGATTTCTCGGCATCGTCGGGCTGAGGCGGCATCGTTTTTGGCGGCGTATCAGTCGTTTTTTTGTTATCCGCTGCGGCATATTGGCGAAATTCCCGCGCATATAATTGCGCGAACAACTCCAGCGCCGAATTAATATCGAGATGGGCTTTCAATCCTTCTGCCGTCAGCGCCCAGACGCCGTGTTGTGCGTTTTCGATGAATCCGGCCCATACCAGATACAGGCGCGCCCAGTGCACTTGGTGAGCAAATCGCCCCTGACCGGAATTGAAGACTTCATCGCGTTGGGCCTGCGGCACCTGGCAGATACGGGCAACGGCATCAACAGCTTCTTTTGGCGTCGCCGAACCGCCAAGTTCCCGTAAGGCATCCAACAGCGGCCCAAACCATTGAACGAAAGCCGGGCCTTTTTTCTGGTTGGGTTGAGTCACTGTACGGCCTCCTGGGTCCAATCCTCAATGAGCAAGCCCGTGACACGTTCAAATTCGCTCACGTTGTGGGCCACCTCAGACTGTCAAACGCGCCTTGCGAATCTGCTCCAGCACATCCTTGGCACAGGCCGGAATCGGCGTGCCGGGGCCGTAGATGCCCTTGACGCCGGCCTGGTACAGAAAGTCGTAATCCTGCCGCGGAATGACGCCGCCGACAAACACCACGATGTCGTCCGCGCCCTGCTTTGTCAGTTCCTCGATGATGGCCGGCACCAGCGTCTTGTGCCCCGCCGCGAGCGTGGAGATGCCGACCGCATGCACGTCGTTCTCGATGGCCTGACGCGCGCATTCGGCGGGCGTTTGGAACAGCGGGCCGATGTCCACGTCAAAGCCCAGATCGGCCAGGGCGGTCGCCACCACCTTGGCACCGCGGTCGTGCCCGTCTTGGCCCAGCTTGGCGACCATCACGCGCGGACGGCGGCCCTCGGCCTTGGCGAATTCGTCGATCTCGGCCTTGAGCTGGTCCCAGCCTTCGGCGCTGTCATAGGCGGCTGCGTACACCCCGGTCACCTTTTGCGTGTCGGCGCGGTGGCGGCCAAAGACCTGTTCCAGCGCGTCCGAAACTTCCCCCACGGTGGCGCGCAGGCGCACCGCCTGGATGCTCAGGTCAAGCAAGTTACCCTGGCCCGATCGCGCCGCCTCGGGCAGCGCGCCCAGCGCGGCCTGCACTTTGGCGCCATCGCGCGCGGCGCGCACGGCTTGCAGGCGCGCAACCTGCTGGTCGCGCACCTTCATGTTGTCCACTTCCAGGATTTCGATCGTGTCCTCGCTCTTGAGCTGGTATTTGTTGACGCCGACGATCACGTCCTTGCCCGAGTCGATGCGCGCCTGCTTTTCAGCGGCGGCCGCTTCGATCTTGAGCTTGGCCCAGCCGGAATCGACGGCTTTGGTCATGCCGCCCATCGCCTCGACCTCTTCGATGATGGCCCAGGCGGCGTCCGCCATGTCCTGCGTCAGCTTTTCCATCATGTAGCTGCCGGCCCAAGGGTCGATCACGTTGGTGATGTGTGTTTCTTCCTGGATGATGAGCTGCGTGTTGCGCGCGATGCGGGCGCTGAATTCGGTGGGCAGCGCGATGGCCTCGTCGAAGCTGTTGGTGTGCAGCGACTGCGTGCCGCCGAACACGGCGGCCATCGCCTCGATGGCGGTGCGCACCACGTTGTTGTAGGGGTCCTGCTCGGTCAGGCTCCAGCCCGAAGTTTGGCAATGCGTGCGCAACATCAGGCTCTTGGCCTTTTGGGCGTTAAAGCCTTTCATGATGCGGCACCACAGCAGGCGCGCGGCGCGCATCTTGGCCACTTCAAGATAGAAGTTCATGCCGATCGCCCAGAAGAACGACAGGCGCCCGGCGAAGTCGTCCACATTCAGGCCCTTGGCCAGCGCGGTCTTGACGTACTCCTTGCCATCGGCCAGCGTGAAGGCCAGCTCCAGCGCCTGGTTGGCGCCCGCCTCCTGCATGTGGTAGCCCGAAATCGAAATCGAGTTGAACTTCGGCATGTTCCTGGCCGTGTACTCGATGATGTCGCCGATGATGCGCATGCTCGGCTCGGGCGGGTAGATGTAGGTGTTGCGAACCATGAACTCCTTGAGGATGTCGTTCTGGATCGTCCCAGATAGCTGCTCCTGCGGCACGCCCTGCTCTTCCGCCGCGATGATGTAACCCGCCAGTACCGGCAGCACCGCGCCGTTCATGGTCATGGAAACGCTGACCTTATCGAGCGGAATCTGGTCGAACAGGATCTTCATGTCCTCGACCGAGTCGATGGCGACACCGGCCTTGCCCACGTCGCCGGTCACGCGCGGGTGATCGCTGTCGTAGCCGCGGTGCGTGGCCAGATCGAAGGCGACCGAAACGCCCTGCCCGCCCGCCGCAAGCGCCTTGCGGTAGAAAGCGTTGGATTCTTCGGCGGTCGAAAAGCCCGCGTACTGGCGGATCGTCCATGGGCGCACCGCGTACATCGTGGCCTGCGGGCCGCGCAGATAGGGTTCAAACCCCGGCAGGGTGTCGGCATACGTCAGCCCCTGCACATCAGCCGCCGTATAGAGCGGCTTGACGCGAATGCCGTCCGGGGTGATCCAGTCCAGCGCGTTCACGTCGCCGCCCGGTGCGGACTTGGCGGCCGCCCGCGTCCAGGCGTCCAGGGTAGCGGATTGAAATTGCGGTTCGGGAGTGTTCATGGAGAAAAAGACGGACGAAAGATAGATGATGGAGGGCGGCTAGGGGCGCCACGATTCGGGTGCACAATTAATTGCCTCTGTCCCGGCCAAGTGCGTTGGGAACATATGCAAGCGCACGCATACATGCCGTGCATCAGCAGCAGATATGACCTGCATCAATAATTATGTCAACCTCTAATTGCCCGCAAGTGAGGTTGTTTGCTTTCCCAATGTGGACTTTTTTATTCTGAACGTATTGAGGTTGTATTTTTTGTTAGTTTTAGATTTTTTAGTTGTCAGGCTAAAATATGAAGTATGACACTTTTGGAAAGGCAAG
>JAIRRE010000265.1 GCA_031256125.1 Burkholderiaceae bacterium | reverse complement strand
GGTCGCGGCCGGCAGCTGCGGCGGCCAGCACAGCCTTGTAGTTGCCGATGTGTTCGGGCATGCGTTCCAGTTTCAGGCGGCGGATGGCGAGCGCATCCTCCACGCAGCCATCGCGTTCGTAGGTTTGCAGCAGCGCATCTTCGACGCGCCAGTCGTTCGGGAAGGCACGGCTGGCGGTCTCCAGTTGCTGCAAGCTCTCGCGCTGCCGGCCCAGGGCATCGAGGTGGCGGGCTAATTCCAGGTGTTCGTGCGCTCCTTCGATGCTGCTGCGCAGCACCTCCAAAACACCGGCGCTGTCACCCTGGCGATGCAGATCGTCCAGCAGACGCCGCCGCAGACGGTCGCGCTCCAAATTCAGATCATTGTCGTCCGTCCAAATGGCGGGCAAGCCACGCACACGCTGTGTCGGCGTGGTTGAAGATGCGCGGCGTTGCAGCCACCCGGCCCAGTCGCGGGCCACGCGGGCGCTGTAGAGGGCGCTGACTGCCGGGCCAGCGGCGGCAAGCATGGTCTGAGCGCCCCAGATTCTCCAAGGGTCTTCTTCCTGCAAGGCAAACCAGGTGCGCAACCAGCGTTCGGCGGCATCCCCTGTAAGCGACGCGGCACGCAAGGCGCTTGCCATTACCTCGTGAATAGATTCCATTAGCGAGCCGATATCGCCGTCCGAATCGTCCGCCGTATCGCACACCTTGAAAATCTGGCGCAGCGCGTGCGCGCTCGCGTCCAGCGCAACGGCAGGGCGCGAATTGGCCAGCTTTTGCAACAACTCCACAGCCTTCGCGCCGCGTTGCGCGTAGCGGCGGCAATCGTTCCTGTCGAGAAACGCATGCCGATTCTTGAGCAAGGCGGTCAGCGCCTCTTTCCAGCCATTGGACGCGTCGCTGGCCTTGGCTTCGGTTTGCCAGGCGCGCAGCACGGCCATCAAATCGCGGTCCTGCTCGGCCCAACTCAGTAATTGCTGGGCTAAATCGCGGGCCGGTTGGACCAAGAGAAAGGCTTGCAGCGCATCGCGCTTGGCCGCCTGCGCGGCGGCGCGCTGGGCGCTTTTGTCTAACGCGGCGCTGGCTCTGCCCTTGGCCGAAGCCGCCAGCGGCTCGCCGCCCAGACGGACGCGCCAGCCCAATGCCGCAGCAACCATGTGTTTGCAAAACGCATGTTCCTCCGCATAAGGGCAAGTGCAATCGCCAGACAACGTGTCGTCTTCAAAGTAAAGTTGTATCTGATAGCGCTGGGTTCCCGCCACTTTCCAGGTGCTGCTGTCGCCTTCGTCGGTCACCAGCACGGCGTGGCCTTCGCGCGCGTAGGCCAGCCCCCGCTCAAAAATTGTCTCGCCGGCGTACTCGCGCAGCTTTGCGTCCGATAGTTCGCCTTGCGACACAGCGGGTTTCATGGAAAGGAGAGTTTCAAAGCCGATGATTCGATCATTGATTCTTTCATAACGCCATCAAAACCAACCCCGCCGGGTGTTTTGCGTGATACCGCCCAAGTTCTACGCCAACTCCTGCGCCAGCGCGCAGATATAGGCCACTTGCCGGGCTATGGCTGGCGGCGCGGGCAACTGGTCATTCAACACGCGCTGAATGTAATCGGCGGTGGCAGCGGCATCGGTGGCCGTCGGCAAGCCAGAAACCGTAGCTGCTGTGCCCGCTTGCTTTTCTTGCAGGATGCGGCGCTGGCCGCGCACGAAGCCGTCGATTTGAAGTGTGCGGCGCGGGTCGGCCACGCTTTCGCCTTCGGTGCCTTTGGAGAGCATGCCGCTCATGCCCATGCGCTCGAAGGTTTCGGTCATCACGCCCGCATATTCAGGGTGGGTATGGCTGCTAACGACGAGCTGCACGCAGCTGCCCGGCTGCATCAGCTTGACTACGCTGTGGCCCGGATTGCGCAGCCCGATAGTCTGGCGCGTGTCCAGCAAACGCTTCATACCGGGGCAGAGCACGGCCGTGTCCACGTGAACCAGCTCGCCGTTGGCAATCGGGCGCGGTGCATCAAGCGCCGGGATGCCCAGTGCCGCAAGCACGGTCTGTGACGAGACGCGGCCCGCCTCGGTCGGGCAGCCGTGCAGCAATACTGGCAGCCCCGCGCGAGCCACCAACAAGGCCAGCAGCGGCGTGAGTACCGGCAGTCGGCGCGCGCCGTTGTAGCTGGGCAGCACCACCAGCGGCTGTCGCGTGGCGGGAAAGCGCGCCAGCCGCGCTTGGGTGGCATCGAGAAAGCCCGCCATTTCGTCAGGCGTGATGCCCTTGAAGCGCATGGCGACGCAGAACGCGCCGATTTCTAGATCGCTGACGCTGCCGTCCAGTACCTGCGCAAAAAGGTCGGCCGCCTGTTCGCGCGGCAACGCCCGCGCGCCGTATTTGCCGCGCCCGATGCCCCGCAGGTAATGACTGATGCCCATCGGCCAATTACATCACCCGGCACGGAGGCCATGATGCAGGCGTGGCTTCATGCTGGGCGATACATGAAGATCATTAGCCCTACAATTTTTGCCCCTCAACCGAGAGAGGTCTGCACTCATGACCCAAGGTTCCATCCGCATTCGCGGCGCGCGCGGGGCAGTTGTTCGACCGCCAGACCACGCTGCCGGTGCGCCACGACACGCCCGAAAGCATCTATGCTGACTTGCAGGCGCGGGGAACGTTTATGGATGATCCGCGCCTGGTGCT
>JAIRRE010000246.1 GCA_031256125.1 Burkholderiaceae bacterium | reverse complement strand
CTCATGTCCATAGGCGTAGGCCAACTAATGTAACCGTTTTGTCACGATTTCGTGGTATCAGCGCAGCGAACCGGGCGTAAGTTGGGAAATAGCAACAAAAAAGCGCCCGACGGGCGCTTTGGGCGAGTGAGAAAGGGGCCAGGCCGGACGGGTCAGGGCACTTTTCTGAGCATTTCGATGCCGATCTTGCCGGCGGCGATTTCGCGCAGCGCGGTCACGCTGGCGCGGTTGTTACCCGCCTCCACCAGCGGCGCGTGACCTTTGTTGAGCATCCGGGCGCGGTAAGTGGCCGCCAGTACGAGCTGGAAGCGGTTGGGGATTTTGTCCAGGCAGTCTTCAACAGTAACGCGGGCCATGGTGTGTGCGTGATGAATCTTGAATTGGGGAACGGGCGAAGAGCGCGGGCAGCATCAAGCGATACCCAACGCCCCGAAGGTCTCGGCGCGCTCGCGCCGCTGGGCGGCGTAGCGCAGGCGCTGGGCGTGGACGATAGCTTTGAGATCGAACAGCGCGCACTCGAAAACAGCGTTGATTATCACATAGTCGAAACGCTCGGCTTGCGCCAACTCGCGCTCGGCGTTTTGCAGCCGCAGCGCGATGGTCTCGGGCGCATCCTCGCCGCGCCGCAGCAGGCGCGCGCGCAATTCATCCAGACTGGGCGGCAGCACGAAGATCAGGATGGCGCCGGCAAAACGCTGGCGAATCTGCAACGCGCCCTGCCAGTCGATTTCCAATACCACGTCGTGACCGGCGGCCATGTGCGCCTCGATGCCGGCGCGCGAAGTGCCATAGCGGTTGCCGTGTACTTGCGCCCATTCCAAAAAGCCATCGGCGGCCGCCAGCGCGTCGAACGCGGCATCGCTGACAAAGAAATATTCGCGCCCTTCTATTTCCTGCCCGCGCGGCGCGCGCGTGGTGTGCGAGATGGAAGGCCGCACCCGGGCATCGACCTCCATCAGCGCCTTGACCAGACTCGATTTACCCGCGCCGCTGGGCGCGGAAACGACGAACAGATTGCCAGAATAAGCCATAGGGGCGTGAATTATCAAGGGTGACGCCCTCGGCGCTCACCCGGCTTTCACATCCGCCGCAATGGCCAGCGCGCGCAGCCGCCATTGCGGTTCGTAAATATCGCAGGTAAAGATCATCTCGTCGCAACCGGTTTCATCGGCTAGCGTTTGCAAGCCCTGCCGCACGGTGGCGGGCGAACCGATGACCGCGCAGGCCAGAAACTCGGCGATGCCTGCGCGTTCGCCGGGCGTGAGCGATCCCAGAAAGCCTTCGCGCGGCGGGGGCAACTGGCCGCGCCGTCCGCGCAGGATGCTCAATACACGCTGGAATATGCTGCTGGCCAGGTATTGCGCCTCCGCGTCGGTGGGGGCGGCGATTAATGGCACGCCGATCATGACGCGCGGTTTTTCGCACTGTGCCGAAGGCCGGAAGCCCCGCCGATACACCTCGATGGCCCGCATCAGGTATGCGGGCGCGAAGTGCGAGGCGAACGCATAAGGCAAGCCGCGTTGCGCCGCCAGTTGGGCCGAAAACAGGCTAGACCCCAGCAGCCAGATCGGCACCCGCGTACCTGCGCCGGGCGTTGCCACGAGTTGCTGGCCCGGTTTGGGCATATCCAGCAGGCGCTGCAACTGCTCCACATCGCGCGGAAAGTCTTCCACCGATTCCATGTGATCGCGCCGCAGGGCGTTGGCGGTAACCGGGTCGGTGCCCGGCGCGCGGCCCAACCCCAGGTCGATGCGGCCAGGAAACAGTTCAGCCAGCGTACCGAAATCCTCCGCCACGGTCAGCGGTGCGCGGTTGGGCAGCATCACGCCGCCGGAACCGACACGGATGGTGCGCGTGCCGCCCGCTACCTGCCCGACCAGCACCGACGTCGCCGACGAGGCGATGCCGGGCATGTTGTGATGCTCGGCCAGCCAGTAGCGCGTAAAACCCAGTTGCTCCACGTGCCGCGCGGTGCTGAGCATATTGCCCAGTGCCTCGGCGACGGTATGCCCCTCGCGCACGGGCACCAGGTCGAGCATCGAAAAATCAATCTCGTGCAGAGGTTTGCGAATCATCTTCAGATTGTGCCCCGGCAGAGGGGAGATTGTTTGAGTTACATTTAGAAACATTCATAGGCTCTTTTTTGACACTGCGATGCCAGTGGTTCAAGCCCGTGCCCCATTGATCCAGCGTTGCCAGCAAGAAGTGGCTGGGTTGGCGGCTGCCTTGATCGGGCGCTGTCTGGATGTGGCGCGCGATAGCCTGACCCGTAAGCGCGATTCCCAGCGCGCCGCCGCGCGGGATGCGCTGGAAGCGCTCGACAAGTATCGTGCGGCGGTTCAATCGTCGTTTCCGGCGGTGGTGGACCGGGCGATTGCCGATGCCGTCGATAACGCCACCGCGCAAGAGGTCGAGTACCCGCGCGAGGAACGCCTGTCCGAATGGGGCACGCTGCCCGGCGATACGGAACTGGCGCTGATCGAGGACAGCAAGCTGACACGATTTATTGAACGCGCACGGCTGGAGCAGGCGGTGCAGCCGGTGGTCGAACGCACGCTGGCGCGGTTCGATGCGCTGATGAGTTCGGTGCTTGAGCAGCCCGTGGTGCGGCCTAGCCTAAATCCCATGCGCCCGGAGGTACTATGCCGCGCGCTAATGCAAACCCTGGACGAGCAAGGCGTCACAGACGAGGTGCGCCGCTTGTGGCTGAACCATCTGGCTGCGCCCTATGCGCGCGAACTCGACGCCCTGTACGCGGCGATGACCGCTCTGCTCGAACGGCAGGGCACGCAAGAGGCGTGCTACCGCGTCAAACTCACCGAAGGCGGCGTGGCTTTGCCCGTCACGGCGGCGAGAGCGGTCCATCCAATGAGCGTGCCGGGGCGGTTGACTACCATCTCTGGCTTCCTGCCTGCGCCGCCGAGCACTTTTTTCTCCTGCATGGGGGCGAGGGTCGGCAATCAGGCGGAGGCGCAAGACCTTTCTGACGAGCAAGCCATCCGCCACCGCCGCTCGCCCATGCACATCAGTATGGACAACCTGGCCGGCACGCAGGCGGCGGTACTGCAAACAGCGATGTGGGAATTCCTTCACCGCGCGCAATGGATCGAGCCATACGATGCGCCGCTGTTGCCGGACTATTACGCCGCGGTGCGGCAGCAGCTTGCCCGAATAGCCGCCGCGCCGGCGTCGGCGTGTTACGACGAAGCCGCCTGGCTGCGCGAGCAGGCACAGTTGCGCGCATTGGCGGCGGTTGATCGTCCAGCGCGGCGGGTAACGCTGGAAATGCCGCTCTCGCCGCAACTGTGGGGTGAGCCGATTGCCTCGCCTCAGACGCGCGCGCGCGCGGCGCTGGAACTTAAGGCCCAGGCCACGCAAGTCAGCCAGGCGCTGGCTATCGACGCGATGCGCGCGTTGGTGGCGCAAGTCGTGGCCGATGAGCGCCTGCTGGCTCCGGTGCGCGAGGCCGTAGTGGCGCTGGGGCCGGCTTTGCTGCGTCTGGCGCTGGCCGAGCCACGCTGGCTGGGCGACGAGGCGCACCCGGCGCGCGGTTTGATCGAGGAGATCGCGCAACGGAGCTTTCGCTACAACGACGAGTTCGCACCGGAGTTCGATCACTTTATCGAGCCGGTGCGCCAGGCGGTACGCGAACTCGATGCCATTCCCGCGCCCTCGGGCCGGGATTTCGAGCAGCGCCTGAAGGCATTGCAGGCAGATTGGCAAACGCAAGACCAGGCTGAGCGGCAAGTGCGCGAACAAGGGGAGCGGTCGATGGCGTTTGCGCAGGAGCGCCAGTATCTGGCCGACAAAATCGCCGCCCAGTTGGCGCAGCGTTCCGATTTGGCGGGGGTTCCCGCCGTGGTGGCGGACTTTTTATTCAAGGACTGGTCGCTGGTGATCGCGCACGCGCAACTGACCGACAAAACCGGCCAGATCGACCCGCACGGGTATCTGTCCATCGTTACCGATTTACTCTGGAGCGTCAGGCGCGATGCCATCCTGCGCGCGCCGGCCAAATTGTTTGGCGTGGCTCCGCATGTGCTCACCACATTGCGCAATGGCCTGGAAATGTTGGGCCAAGAGACGCGCCAATCGCAGGCGCTGTTCAACATGCTGCTGCGCTTTCATCAGCCGGCGCTCGAACTGCGCCGGGCGCGCAGCACCTTCGGCAAAGGTATTACGTCGAAGGCAAGAAGGCTGCCAGCCGGCGGAAAACTGATCCGGCCCGGTGAATCGCTCAAGCTTCAGACGGCCGGGCAGCCCTGGATTGGACGGCATGAGCAGGAAGTCACCGGATTCATCGACGACGCGGCAGATACTGCGCGGTTAGATTGGTCTGGAAGCGAGGAGGCTGCATCGGGTAGCGCCCCGGCACAGTCCGCAGAGGGCGCGGGGGCATCCGGCGCCGGGCAACACACCGGCGACTCCCGGATCACGGCAACCGCTTCCGCCTCAGAGTCACACAAGCCGTCCATGCCTGCACTGGATGAAGAAAAAGCCCGCGCCCAAGCACAACTGGCGCGACTGCGCTGCGGCGATAGGGTAGACCTGTATCTGGGCCAGAAATGGCTCCGCGCCGAATTGGTTTGGATTAGTAGTAACTCATCACTCTATATGTTCGTCAACCCTGGCGGGCAGCCGTACAGCATGACGCGCCGCAGGCTGGAGCAATTGCTATGTCTGCGCCGTGCGCGCCTGGTGGATGCGGGTCAGGTGGTGGATAAAGCACTCCAAACCATCGCGGCCCGTGCCAGCCACGGGCTGGCTGTGATTCGGGCAGGGTGAGTGCCGAACACCGCGACTGTGTTCGCAAACTTCACAACATAAAAGGTCAACGAAGAAAACGGTTGGCTTTCCACTGGAGGTAGTCCAAGCCGGGCGCAAGAACAAGTTATTGGTAACCAACAATTCATTGTTGTTTTGTGTATTTTTATTGATTTTTGGGAAAGAAGCCTCACATACGCTGTATTAGAGGTTAGCGCGTAGGGGCTGGTTCAACGGTTCCAACGATAGCGTAGTGTTTTTAACCCTGTCTTCTCATAGAAAGGCTTACCTGTGGCAACTTTGCAATGGATTCCCGAACTCGACACCGGCATTCCTGAAATCGACAAGCAGCACCGCCGCATCTGCGACTACATCAACCTGCTCGATCAGATTCGGCGCACCCATGATCGCCAAAAGCTCGGCGAGGTGATCGAGGAGATGGTGGACTACACCGTGTCGCACTTCAGCTTTGAGGAGACGCTGATGGAAGACGCGGGCTACTTGCTAGCCGGGCCGCACAAACGTGTGCACGAACTGGTCACGCGCCGGGTGGGCGAATTCAAGACCCGCTACGAGGCAGGCGAGGACGTGACCGAGGAGCTGCACAACATGCTCTCGCGCTGGCTGTTCAACCACATCCGCAACGAAGACCACGGCTACATGGACACCGTCACGACCTATCTGCGCATGACGGCCAGCGCGCAACACGCCAAGATCGAAGCGGCCAGCCAAGCCGTCAGCCAGCCCAAGCGCGGCTGGATCGCCCGGCTGTTCGGGGCGCGTTGAGGCAACGCTGAACAAGACTGCCTCAGCCCTATGTAAATGGTTGCACCGCCCAATGAAAAGCCCTTGGCGGTTTCGCACTTGCTCGCGCCAGCAGCCACAAAGGCTAGTGATCGAGGTTCAGGCCAAGACCGCCACCGTGCAATGCGCAGTTGCGCGGAATTTATAGCCCGGTAAACCGCGCCGGGCGCCGTTCGACGAAAGAGCGCACGCCTTCAGCCGCATCCTGACTGTTGGCCAGCCGCCGCTGCACCGGGCCGAAATCTTCCACCGCCGCGAACGGCCCTTGCTCAATGGCCTTGAGCACGTTGCGCCGCGTTTCGATTACGGCTTGCGGGGCTTGTGCCGCGATGCGTTGTGCGATGCGCAGCGCTTCGTCCAATTCCTGTCCAGCCGGGACTACCTCCTGCACAAAGTTCGAGCGCAAGGCTTCGGCGCTGCCGAACTCGTCGGCGGTCAACAAATGCAGCATCGCGTTGCCCAGTCCGGCGCGCTCGGCCATGCGCAGCGTCGCGCCGCCGGTGGCCATGATGCCGCGTTGCACTTCCAGTTGCGAGAAGCGGCAGTTGTCGGCGGCGACCACGATGTCGGCGGCCAGCATCAACTCGATGCCCACGGTAAAGCAAATACCCTTGACCGCCACCACCATCGGCTTGGCGCGCCGTCGGTAACCGGGCATGCCCAGGTCGTTGGGTTCGACCAGGCCCGGCGGA
>JAIRRE010000196.1 GCA_031256125.1 Burkholderiaceae bacterium | reverse complement strand
CAGCTCGCGCTGCACTTCGGCCACATTGGCCTGGTGGTAGTGCAGGGCGTGGACGGTCGCGCCGGTCGGGTTGGGCACCCAGGCGGTATTGGCGCCAGCCTTTGGGTGGCCGATTTTTTGCTTGAGCATGTCGGCCATCAAGTCGGGCGCGGCCCACATGCCCTTGCCGATTTGTGCCTTGCCACGCAGGCCGCAGGCCAGACCCACCAGCACGTTGTTGCGCTCATATGCCTGGATCCAACTGCTGTTTTTCATATCGCCCTTGCGAAACACCGGCCCGGCTCTCATGCAACTGTGCATTTCGTCGCCGGTGCGATCCAGAAAGCCGGTGTTGATGAAAGCCACGCGCGCCTTGGCGGCGTGAATGCACGCAGCCAGGTTGACGCTGGTACGACGCTCCTCGTCCATGATGCCTAGCTTGACGGTGTGCTCCGGGATACCCAACAGTTTTTCCACGCGGCCAAACAGCTCGTTGGCGAACGCCACTTCCGCCGGGCCGTGCATCTTGGGCTTGACGATGTAGATCGAGCCAGTGCGCGAATTGCGGATACCGTTTTGTCCCAGGCCTTTGAGGTCGTGCAGGCCGATGGCGGTGGTGATGACCGCGTCCATGATGCCTTCGGGAATTTCCTTGAACGTTCCGTCCGCCGTGCGATACCCGATTGCCGAGCTGAACATGTGGTGGCCGACGTTGCGCACGAACATCAGGGAGCGCCCGTGCAACCGCACCTCGCCCTGGCCGTCCGGCGCGGTATAGATGCGGTCGGCATTCAGCCCGCGGGTGAGCGCTTTGCCGCCCTTGTCGAACGATTCGGTCAGCGTGCCGCGCACAATTCCCAGCCAGTTGCGGTAACCCAGCAACTTGTCCTGCGCATCGACGGCGGATACGGAATCTTCCAGATCCATGATGGTGGAAATAGCCGCTTCAATCACCACATCGGCGACGCCCGCCGCGTCGCCCTTGCCAATCGGCGAGGCCGGGTCGATGCGGATGTCCAGATGCAGGCCGTTATGCGCCAGCAGCACCGATGAAGGCGCGTTGGTCGCGCCCTGATAGCCGATGAATTGCGCCGGGTCTTGCAGTCCAGTGGTTTTGCCGCCCTTGAGCGTGACGGCCAGTTTGCCGTTCTTGACCGCGTAGCCGGTGGCGTCGATGTGCGAACCGTTTTTGAGCGGCGCGGTGCGGTCGAGCACGTAGCGCGCCCATTCAATGACTTTGGCGCCGCGTTTTGGGTTGTAACGGCTGCCTTTTTCCAGCCCTTGGGTTTCAGCGATTACGTCGGTGCCGTAGAGCGCGTCGTACAGGCTGCCCCAGCGCGCGTTGGCGGCGTTGAGCGCATAGCGGGCGTTGGTGACCGGCACCACCAGTTGCGGCCCGGCCTGCACGGCCAGTTCCGCATCGACGTGGGCCGTGGTGATTTTGAAAGGCGCGGGCGCTGGCAGCAGGTAGCCGATGCGCTCCAGAAACGCGCGGTAGGCGCGCATATCGGCAATCGGACCGGGCGCGGCGCTGTGCCAGGTATCGAGTTCCTGTTGCAGCCGGCTACGTTCGGCCAGCAGCGCCAAGTTGCGCGGTGCCAGGTCGGTCACGAGGGTTGAGAAGCCGAGCCAGAAAGCTTCCGGCGCGATGTCCAGGTCGGGCAACACCTCCTGGTTGACGAAGTGATACAGAGCGGGGACGACTTGCAAATCGCCTGTGGTGATGCGGTCGGTCATGGTGATGTGTGAAGGATGAAAAGCGAGAGGGAAAACTTTAGTTCAGCGGTTCGCGCACCGGCGGCACGGCGATCCAGAAAGCCGGAATCCACAGTGGCGCGCTCTGGATCAGTGCGCTCAAAAAATTACTGCTGGCGTAACCCCGCCAAGCCCACAGTAGCGCCGCCACCGCGCAGGCGGCGTGCGCCCAGATGGCGATGCGCTTGCTGCGCAGCAGCAGCCAGCCGATAACCAGGCATGACAGTCCGAGCAGGCTGTAGTACAGCCCGCCGGTGCGTGTGAGCAACACCAATCCGCCGAACAGCATCAATATGCCCCAGACCATCAACACCATGCCCACCAGAACGGGCGGCTCCTGGGCGCGCTGATACGCTTCGTCTTGCAGCGCCAACGTTTGCAGGCGCGCGATTTCCGCGTCTTGCGGAGGCGGCGGCGGCGTGTCGTGATTACCGGGGAAAGTCATGCCTGCCGCGCCGGTGGCGCTGGCTGCCGTAGTGGTTGGCGCTGCCATTTCGTCTATTGACGCCACAGTCACCAGCTTTTGGGAAGATGCAGGCGTATGGGGATCGGCCATGCGGCGCGCCAACTCGGCCTTGGCACGCCGGCTGCCGCACAGAGTCAAGTGCTGCAACTGCGCCAGACTAAGCGCGCGCACGTCGATCTTGGGCGGGTCGTCAGCCATGGCAGTTTTGCAGCAGGATGCGCGGCGGGAATGGGTGAAAGGTGCATGATCGCACAATCCGGGCGGCGAGTCCCGGTATGTTTGGACAATCCGAAAGGAACCATCATGAGTCTGACTTTCAAACCCGTGGGCACCAGCGGCATTGCCATCGCGCCGCTGGTGTTCGGCGGCAACGTGTTCGGCTGGACCGCCGACAAGGCCACTTCGTTCGCCATCCTTGACCGCCTGCTC
>JAIRRE010000170.1 GCA_031256125.1 Burkholderiaceae bacterium | reverse complement strand
ACCGAAGGCGGTAAGCAGCGACGCATCGACCCACACCGCGCCGGTGGCGGGCACGTCTTGCGTGGCTTGTCCCACCCAATCATCGACCCGCGTGGTGGTGCGCAAGCTGCCGCGCAGCGGATAGCTCGCCGACACGGCCTTGAGCGCAACCAAATGGATGGCCGCCGCCGCGCCAGCGCCCGAACCCTGCCCCGCGTTTTGACCTGCCCGCGCCATCGTGGCAAAGGTCAATGTCAGCGTATGTGCCAGCCCCAGCGTGGCAGCCTGATTTGTCCACGCGGCGGCGAGCGGATGGTCGCTAGCCACTACCGCGTCGCCCCCCAGCAACGCGCGCGCGGTGCGCGCCAGCCCCGTTTGCACCCGGTCGGCAAAAAAACCGACCGCCGTCAGCGCCGCCACCGCCAGCAATACGGCGGTCATCAGCAGCCGCAATTCGCCAGCGCGCAGATCGCGCCTCAACGTACGCCAGCCCAGAGCCAGGAAACTGGGAATGCGATTCATATCGGGAGTTGCCTGCATGGAAAGCTGCAATGGTAGGCCGCGTGAAACCGGCGCGTGCGACGGGAACGAGGCCAGTTTGTCAAAGATGCGCTTGACGGGTTGCTTCAGGCGCTCTACTCTGTCTGCGCCTGTATTGATCGGGCCATTTTCAAAAGGAGACACGTCATGGAATCGAAGAACACCCCCGCGGTGGCCGAGTTGCTGCGCGATGCTCCCAGGAACTGGGGCAAATGGGGGCCGGACGACGAGGTCGGCTCGCTGAACTACCTCACCCAGGCCGAGGTGTTGCGCGGCGTGGCGGCAGTACGGTCGGGCAAGACGTTCACGTTGCAGATACAGATGGGGCACCCCAAAGGCGATCCGGTCTGGCCGGGCCGCTCGCAGGCGCGCCGCATGAACGTGATGGACAAGGGCCATTACATGTGCGGCAAGGGGCCTCTGTTTCCGGGGCTGGCCGAATACGCCGACGACATGATGATCATGTATCTGCAAGGCTCCACGCAGTACGATGCGCTGGGCCACGTCTGGTACGACGATCAACTGTGGAACGGCTACGACGCCAAATCAACCATTGGCGGTCTGTCCAAAGCCAGCGTACTGCCGCTGGCCGAACGCGGCATCGTCGGGCGCGGCGTGCTGATCGACATGGCGCGCCAACGCGGCAAGGCAGTGCTCGATCCGGGCGAAACCTTCACCCACCGCGACGTGCTGGCCGCAGCACAGGCGCAGGGCGTAACCATCGAAAAGCACGACATCTTGGTGATCCGCACCGGCTGGATCGGTTCGTTCTACGACCGCGACCGGGAAGCGTTCTACAAGAACTTCGTCGAACCCGGCCTGACCTACAGCCCGGAACTGGTGCAATGGTTCCATCAAATGGAGATTCCCAATCTGGTAACCGACACCATCGCCAACGAAGTAACCGTTGATCCGGTATCGGGCGTGGCGCTGCCGCTGCATAACGCGCTGATGCGCAACCTTGGCATCACACTGACCGAAATCGCGCAACTGGACCCGCTGGCCGCTGATTGCGCGGAAGATGGGCAATGGTCCTTCCTCTACACGGCGGCACCGCTCAAAGTGGTCAGCGGCAGCGGCGCACCGGTCAATCCGGTGGCCATCAAATAAGCTGCGCGCATCCCGGCCCTTCTTCCCGGAGCTTCGCGCCCATGACGCCTTACGACAGCAAGCCCTGGCTGGCGAACTACGCCAGCGGCCAGCCGGCGACGATTACGCCAGACTTCACCGACGCATTGAGCCTGCTGCGCGTCGCCGTCGCCCGAGCGCCGGAGCGCGCAGCCCTGCTCTACTTCGATGGCGCGCTGACCTACGCGCAACTGGACGCTCAATCGGACGCGCTGGCTTGCGCGTGGCGCGAACGCGGCTGCGCGCGCGGCGACCGGATCGCCATCTACTTGCAAAACGTGCCGCAATTCATCATTGCCATCGCCGCCGCGTGGAAGCTCGGCGCTATCGCAGTGCCCATCAATCCGATGAACCGCGCACGCGAACTGCGTTTGCTGCTGGCCGACTCCGGCGCGCGGGTGCTGGTCTGCCACGAATCGCTGTATGCGCAGGTGGTACGTCCGTTACTGAAACAGGAAGCCCAGGCCGCCGCGCGTGGCGATCCGGCGCTACAGCCCGCCGTAATGACTACCTCGGAACTCGAATACCAGAGCCGCGCCGATACGCGCCTGTTCGCCAATGTGCAGCGCCAAAACGCCGAGGGCGCGGAGGATTTATCAGCAGTCATTGCCGCGCACGCCGGGAGCCAGCCGCCGCTGATACAACTCGGGCCGGACGACGTGGCGATGCTGGTTTACACCTCCGGCACTACCGGCGTTCCCAAAGGCGCGATGAACACGCACGGCAACGTGGCGTTCAATGCGCAGGTTTACCGCGACTGGATCGGGTTGCGGGATGGCGGCCCGATCTTGGGTTTAGCGCCGCTGTTTCACATCACGGGGCTGATCGGCCACGTTGCCGCCGCATTTATTTGCGCGGCCCCGCTGATCCTGACCTGCCGCTTCGAGCCGGGCGTCATCCTGGAAACGATCCGAGAGCATCGCGCTGAATTCACTATCGGCTCGATTACCGCCTTTATCGCGCTGATGAACCACCCGGACGCGACCCGCGAGCATCTGGCGTCGATGCGGCGTATCTACTCAGGTGGCGCGCCGATTCCGCCGAGTGTCATCGACGCCTTCCACCAACGCTTTGGCTTGTACATCCACAACGCCTACGGGCTGACCGAAACCAATTCGCCGACGCACAT
>JAIRRE010000146.1 GCA_031256125.1 Burkholderiaceae bacterium | reverse complement strand
ATGGACTTACTTATGATGCGGCACAGTCCGGGCGGTTGTTGGGCCGGTCAGTTTTGCTGGCGGGGGCGCTTGAAACCCCGTCCGGCCGGGGCGGCTTGGGCCGGGGCGGTTGGGCGGTGTGGATTTTCTGCATGGCCGCTTCCATGTCGCCCGCCGCTAGCAGGTCCAAGGCGGCGACGGCGCGGTCGATGGCCTGTTCGATGCCGATGCGCTGGTCTTGCGGCGGCTTTTGCAGCACCCAGTTGACCACCTCGGTTTTAACGCCGGGGTGGCCGATGCCGATGCGCAGCCGCCAATAGTCGGGCGAACCCAGTTGCGCGTGGATGTCGCGCAGGCCGTTGTGTCCGGCATGGCCGCCGCCGCGTTTGAGCTTGGCTTGACCGGCGGGCAGGTCGAGTTCGTCGTGCGCGATCAGGATTTCATCGGGCAGGATTTTGAAAAAGCGCGCCAGCGCCCCGACCGACTGGCCGGAGCGGTTCATGAAGGTCTGCGGCTCCAGCAGCCACAGCGTCCGGCCTTGCCAGTTGATGCGGGCCGCGAAGCCGTGATAGGCGCGCTCCATCGTCAACCCAACGCCCAGCCGCTGGGCGATTTGCTCGATCCACCAAAAGCCCGCGTTGTGGCGCGTGGCCGCGTATTCTGGGCCGGGGTTGCCCAGCCCGACGAACAGCTTGATGGGCGAGGGCGCCGGCGTCATGGCCGCGCTGAGGGCGCTGCTTGCGAAACGGCTTTTTTACGATAGAACCACAGCGTGGCTAGCACCGCGCACAGGGCGGCAAAGCTCATCCAATAGCCGGGCGCGCCGCGATCATGGGTGGTGTGGATCAGCGCGGTGGAGATCAGCGGCGTGAAGCCGCCAAAGATCGCGGTGGCCAGGCTGTAGGCGATGGAGAAGCCCGCCACGCGCACCTTTTGCGGCATGACCTCGGCGAGTGCCGGGATCAACGCGCCGTTGTACAGGCCATACAGGCACGACAGCCACAGCAGCACGCCCAGCATCCGCTCAAACGAGGGGGCGGCGGCCAGATACGACAACGCCGGGTAAGCGGTGACGATGGTTAGCACCGTGGTGGTTATCAAGACCACCTTGCGGCCATAGCGGTCGGAAATCACGCCGCCGATGGGCAGCCAGATGAAATTGGAAATAGCCACCAGCAGCGCCACCATCAAGCTGTCGGTAATGCTGAGATTGAGCGCCTTGCCGAAGGCCGGGGCATACACGGTAATCAGGTAGAAAGCCGTGGTGGTCATGGCCACCAGGCACATGCCCGCCAGCATGATGGGCCAGTCGCGCAGCAGCGCGGCGGCCACTTCGCCCAGCGAGGGGCGCGACTGATGCGCGCGGGCGGCGAATTCAGGGGTTTCCTCCATCTTGCGGCGCAGCATGAAAATCAGCGGGACGATCAGGCAGCCGACGAAAAACGGTATGCGCCAGCCCCAAGCGGCGATGGTGGATGGATCCATGCCGGTGTTGATGACGTAACCCAGCAGCGCCGCGACCATGATCGAAATTTGCTGGCTGCCCGACTGCCACGCGGCATACAGCCCCTTTTTACCCGGCGGGGCCAATTCGGCCAGATAGACCGATACCCCACCCAGTTCGGCGCCCGCCGAAAAGCCTTGCAATAGCCGGCCAATCAGCACCAGGATTGGCGCCAGGAGGCCGATGGTCGCGTACCCCGGCACGAAGGCGATCAGCATGGTGCCCAGCGCCATCAGGCTCATGGTGAGGATCAAGCCCTTGCGGCGGCCCGCTTTGTCGATGTAGCCGCCCAGAATGACCGCGCCCAGCGGCCGCATCAAAAACCCTACGCCAAATACCGCGAAGGTTGACATCAGCGAGGTGAAGGCGTTGCCAGTCGGAAAGAAGACGTGCGAGATCTGCCGGGCGTAGAAGCCAAACAGAAAAAAGTCGAACATTTCCAGGAAATTGCCGCTGGTTACCCGCACAATAGCGCGGATGATCTCCCAGAGCGTGCGGGGCGGATTGGCGGCGCCGGTGGAAGGCGTGCTAGAAGGCTGCATATAAAGTGTAACTCCGTGTAAAAGTATAAGCGAACACCTTGCGGTCACGCCGGGGGCTGCTTGCTGGCGCCGTTGGCGGCAGGGCAAACCGATAAAATTTTAAACTTTACCTTTTATGGACAGCCCGCCCGGGCATTTGTTGCTTACGGGCGGGCTGTCGTCATTCATGAGCCAGCCCATGTTCACCGTTGCCCAAATTCGCAAGACTTTCCTGGATTTTTTCGAGGGCAAGGGCCATACCGTCGTGCCGTCCTCGCCGCTGGTGCCGAGCAACGATCCTACCCTGATGTTCACCAACAGCGGCATGGTGCAATTCAAGGATGTGTTCCTGGGCATCGACAAGCGCCCCTACGTGCGCGCTGTGTCGGTGCAGACCTGTCTGCGCGCCGGGGGCAAGCACAACGATCTGGAAAACGTCGGCTACACCGCGCGCCACCACACCTTCTTCGAGATGCTGGGCAACTGGAGCTTTGGCGATTACTTCAAGCGCGAAGCCATCGAATGGGGTTGGGATCTGCTCACGCGGGTCTATGGCCTGCCCGCCGAACGCCTGATGGCCACGGTCTATCACGAGGACGACGAGGCCTACGACATCTGGACGAAGGTCATCGGCCTGCCGCCCGAGCGCGTGGTGCGCATCGGCGACAACAAGGGCGGGCGCTACAAGAGCGACA
>JAIRRE010000122.1 GCA_031256125.1 Burkholderiaceae bacterium | reverse complement strand
CGTCGCTGGCCACGGCACGGTTCGGCAGATTAATCTTGGCGCCTTCCACGGTAAGCGTACCGATGCTGGCGAGCGTACCCGGCAGCAGCTTATCCGACCGGCCCGCGCGCTGGTGACGCCGTGCGGCGCGCGGGCCGTGACTGTCGCCAAGCAGTGCCAACTGGTCGAGCGTGAGTTTGCTGGCGTTGAGTGTGAGGCCGGGCGAATTGCCGGCAGGCCCGGTACCGTTGGCGGCGGGTGCGGCCCATGTCAGATCGGCATCCGCATTCACGCTGCCAACCAGGTCTGGTTTTAATATCTCTTTTAGATACGGCTGTGCGAGCCGCAGCGGCAAGCCATGTGCTTGCACGCTGACGTTGATCGACGACATCTGAGCCTGCCCCTGAAAAGCCAGGGATGGCGCGCTGACCGCGTTTGCCGTGGCAACGGTGGATTTTTTCGATGTCGCTGAGGTGACATGATTTTGACGGGGCGGCGCGTTCACACCCATACCGGCGTCCATATCCGTGCCCACATCGGCCAACGCGAGCTGTCCGCTGAAGGTGGCGGGCTGCCGGACGGGCCAAGTCACGTTCCGGGCCTCGAGGGCGAGTGGTGTGATATGCACCACCGCCGGTGCGGGATGGCTGGCGACAGACACGGGCAGGGCATCGCGCCATTGCACGTCGCCTCGCGTGATGGCGACGCGATCGACCGCGACGCGCCATGCGGCGGCATCCGGTTTTCGGGCGGCTTGGGCTGGATGGGGCGTACGGGCGGTGGTTTTGGGCGCCGGAATCCAGTTGATTCGTCCCTGAACGTTGCGGCTGGCGAGCAGGTGCGGCGCGGTGAGTTCGACGTTGGTTAAATGCACCAAACGTTCCAGCGGGCGCACGTCGCTGGCTTGGACGGCCAGGCGATCGACCTCCAGCGCCGCCGTGCCTGCCGGGTCGTTGACCTTGGCGCCAGAAAGGCTAGCCGAACCTGTTACTTTGAGCGTTGGCCGGGGCATTTGCGTGAACGACAGGCGCAGATCGGCATCCAGTACTCCCGCCGTTACTCGCACCGGCAGGCTGGCGGGCTGATAGACCAAGTAAGGCGCCAGATCGAAATGCCGCACCCGCAGTAGCGCTTCGGTACGGCGCGAGGCATCGAAAGGCAGCGTCTGCGCGCCGGAATCGAACCGGCTGCCATCGACTGTAAATGCCAATTGCGGCGTGACATCCACCGCGCGCTGAGAAGGCAGGTTGCTGATAAAGGGCAGCCGCAGATTCAAGTCGCGCACTTCGTGCGTGCGCCGCACCGGGGTGTCGATGAAAGTAATGCGCCCGCCACGCACGGCAATGTCATAGAGCGCAAAACGCGCCGGTCTTGCATTCGGCAGGGACTTCGGAGCGTTGAAAATGCGGCCGATCACATCATCTGCGTCGTAATGCCCGCCTCCCAGGTGTCGCAGCCGCAGCGCCGGTTCGTCAATCTCGATTGCATCCAACACCGGCGCAAGCCGTAGCACCGATTCCGGTGCCAGCCGGACATACAGGCGCTTGATGGTCAACTGCGGCGGATCGGCTGGTATTGCGCCGCCCACCGTTACGTTGCGCAGCGTCAGCGCCAGCGACCACGGGCGGAAGTCCACCGCGCCGATGCGCACGGGACGAGCCAGTTTTTCCGTGGCGATCTTCTGAGCCTGCCACTTGAGCAGCGGCGAAGCGGCCAGCCATGTAACAGCCCAGAGCGCCAACACCATCCCCACGATCCACGCCGGCCAACGCATCCACCGAAGCCGCAACACACGGCGGTTTGGACCATCAGGAGGGGAAGTCTTCCCGGACGTGTTGTGTTGGGCCATATCAACAATTGTTACCCGAATCCGGAAGAGGTGAAGAGAGCAGTCCAAAAGAAACAAAATGTAACATAATTCAAAAATATCTTGCCCCTTTGCCGCAAAAGCTGTTACACTAGTCGCCAGTCTCAACCCAACCCGGCTCATGGGGTCGGCGTGCCAGCGGTCACCGGCGCGCTTGTTTTCCCCGGACTCGTTCCCGCCGTAGGTTGGGGGTACTAGAAATAGCTGTCCGCAGCATTCGTTCCGGGCCGTGCATTCTACCGCAGCGGCCCGGCCTGCGGGCGTAGGATTGCTGGCTGGGGTGTGATCCGCCTCTGCCGGATTGGCGCTTCATCTTCACGTAAGCGCACCAACCTGTTGCCCGCTTCAGTCAAGGAGAATCATGAACGTGCCTCAGCGACGTCCATTTTTTGCCCGCCTCGTCGAGGGTGGATACGTGTTTGTTCGTGACGTGAGCAGCGGTTTTTGGGCCGTTGCCCACCACGGGCTGGTGCTGCTCGGCGTGCTCATCGTGGCGGCGGCGGTGCTGATCGTGGGTAAACCCGATCTACGCCAGCAGGCCGAAACACGCCTGACCGCCTGGCTGACCGAACGGCAACCCGCCGCCAGCCAGGAAGAAAACGCCGCCACCATCACCACCGCCGCCGCCGTGTCGCCGCAACTGCCGGTGGATCGCGCCACCGCCGCCGACCCGCAGGCGCTGCCGCGCGCACAAGCGCGGTTAGCGTTGTGGATCGCACGCAAATACCAAGTCGCTCCCGAACCGATGGCGGCACTGGTAGCCGACGCCTATAAAGCCGGGCAGGCCAGCCATATTGAGCCGGCACTGATTCTGGCAGTGATGGCGGTTGAATCAGGCTTCAACCCCTTTGCGCAAAGTGCCGCTGGAGCGCAGGGTTTAATGCAAGTGATGACCAGCGTACACGGCGATAAATATAACGATTACGGGGGTAACTATGCCGCGTTTGATCCCTTGAGCAACCTGCGTGTGGGCGTGTGGGTGCTGCGCAATTGCATAGACAAGGCCGGTTCGACGGCGGGCGGCTTGCGCTGCTACGTCGGCGCGGCGCACCTGCCGACCGACGGCGGCTACGCCAGTAAGGTGCTGGCCGAATACGAGCGGATGCAGCAGGTGGCAGGCATCCTGCCCCGTGCCTCGCGCCCGACCCATACCGCCAACGCCGCTGCCGCCGTCGACAAATGGCGGGCAGCCCCGGTCATAGTGGTGGCGGCTCTGGCGCAGGCGGAGCGGTAAGAAAACGACAAGGCGTCAAATTCGGCATAGTTTTCATACTACAACCCGAGGTCACGGCTCGATACCCTGTTGATGCGCAAAGGCAGTTCGCTGGCTGACGACTTCGCCCGCCGTGATACAGGCTTTGGGCGGGGTTTGGTTTTTGGCCTGCCAATACTGGCGATAGCTGGTGGCTTGGTAGGGGTCGATAACGACGTAGCCCGCGCGTTCGGGGCAGGCGGCGGCATCGGCATCCGGGCAATCGTGCCAGGTAGCGGCGTAGATGACGCGTCCGTCCCGCGTCAGGCCCGGAAAGGCGCTGGCGAGGACGCGGTCTTTGGCATGGTCGAGCCGGAAGGTGGTTTTGAGCGCGCGGTCATAGACATAGACATTGCCCAAGTCGCTATAGACCAGCCGCGCCGGAGCGCCATCGGCTGGCGGAAAGCCGAACACCGCCTTGGCGGGCATGATGCCCAGATCGGCGCGTAGATCGCACGGATGGTTTTTGGCCATTGGCTGATCGGCCAGGCCATAGACGCGCATGCTCGGCTGGCCTTGGCGCGGAACTTGCGGAATCGAGGAAAATTCACGACCATTAATCGACAGCATGGGCAACGCATAGACGTTGCCGTCTATGGCGTCGCGCTGCGTGCAGATGTATTGCGCCCCGGTGCTTTTGACGACACGCGCCTGGACGCCATCGTCGCGCACCGCGATGGTTTGGGCCTGCAAAGGACCGACGCCCTGGTCGTCGTTGGGGTTGGCGCTCTGCGGCCAACTGATAGAGCGGATAAAAATCAGCCCCGGCTGGCTGGGATCGGGGGCCATTTCGGAGGCGACAGCGTAAAAACCCGTCATACCCGCGCGAAACAATGGTTTGGCGTGGGTCTGCTCGTGCAATACCTGCGCGAAGCGATAGTGATCGCCGTTGACATCAACCAGGTAGCGCCAAGTGCGTTGCACTGGAAACGCCTCGTTAGAAAACGGCGTGCGGTAGGCGCGGATTGGGCCACTGCCTTGCGCGGGCAATTCGATCAAGCTGACCTGACCGAGCCGTGCGCCGGAGTAAGAACGCAAAATGAAGCGCCCGTCGGGACTGATACGTTCGTAGGTGCCCAGCGCTGCTGCACCATTGGAGTCAGCACCCACTTGCGCAGGATCGAGCGGCAAGTAGGTAATGGGCGCGATACAGGTGTCCGGCGCGGCAGGAGCCGATGCCGTGGCTACTGGAGTGGTCGCAGACGCGGTTGTCGCGAATTCGACGGCCTGCGCCGCCGCCACGGACAAGCACGGCGCGCCCAATAAGAGCAGGGCGAAAAACCGATGTCTCAATGCTTGTTGCATGGCGCCTCGCGCTCCAAATCAGCCAGCCGGGCGCGCAATGAGCGCTGCCAGCCCACGTCGGTCATTACGCCAAAGATGGGCCAGGGATGCGAGCGCCCGCAGAGCCAGACCTGACTGATGGGCGCGTGATTAAAGAAAAACGCCGGGGATACGCCCAGTTCGGCCAACGACGGCACAGCACTTAGTTCTGGTAAACCGGCGCGGTTGACGGCCTGCCGCCATTCTTTTTGCGGGATACGCGGATCGCGCGCGGCGATAACACAAAAGCCCTCGTCAACAGCCACGGCACGCATACGCCGCCACTCCAAAAAGGAGTAAACCATGTGCGGCGAAAGCGCCATCACCACCACCGGCGCGTGTGGCGATGTGGCGGGAACCAATGCCGCCACGCTCCAAGGGCAGGCTTCAATCGCAGGCGGGACCGCAAAAACCGCACCTGCGACACTCCACACGGCTGACGCCAAAGCAACAACTATCAGCGTTTTTCTCAGCCGCAAACGTTGCATGATTCGGAAAATCACACCACCCAAATAAAAAAGCCTTGGGAGGCCACAAGCCACCCAAGGCAGTTTTGAGACAGATTACGTCGAGTTGCCCGAACAGGCTTATTGGGCCTGCTGGGGCGCAGCGGCAGTACCGACCACTTCGATTTCCACGCGACGGTTCTTGGCGCGGCCAGCGGCGGTCTTGTTGCTGGCGATCGGCTGGGTCTTGCCCTTGCCTTCGGTGTAGATGCGGCTCTTGTCGATACCCTTGGACACCAAGTAAGCCTTGACGGCCTCGGCGCGGCGCAACGACAAACGCTGGTTATATGTCAAGGAACCGACGGAGTCGGTGTGGCCGGTGGCGACAATGACTTCCAGGTTGATGCCTTGAATCTTGCTCGCCAGTTCATCCAGCGAGGCGCGCCCGGCTGGCTTGAGCACCGACTTGTCAAAATCAAAGAATGCGTCGGCGGCGTAAGTAATCTTCTGGGCTTCAACCGTCGGAGCCTGCTTGGGCGGCGGCGTTACTGCCGGCGGCGGCGTCACATGAAGTTGCTGCTTGGGCGCAGGAGCCAGCGCACCATCGCAACCGGGGGCCGCGGTAGCCGGGGTCCAGAAAGCGTCGCGCCAGCACAGTTCATGGGTACCGTTCTTCCAGATCAGATTGCCGTAGCCATTACGCCAGTTGTCCGAACTAATCGTAGAACCGTTCGCAAAGGCGGAACCAGCCACGGATGCAATAGCGACCAACATCGCCACTTGGTTGAGTTTCTTCATGGTTCTCCTCATGGGGAAAAAAGCCGCAGCCGGGCTGCGAAATTCAGACGCTTCAAGTGATCACCACCAAAAACGTTCAGGCAATTGTGCCACACAGCACCGGGTTTCCCCTCGAGGATGCACGCCAAATATGCCGGACAAGGTCGATTTACGGCCAATCTGTTGCCCTTAAGCCACACGCAGGGACAAGAACAATTTTGGGACAACCAAACTTGCAGGGTCCCTGTGGCGCCAAGGGCGTGGGTCTGGATACGTCTAACCTAATCTAACCTAATCTAAGGGTCTGGATGCGTCTAACCTAAAATAGATAACTTTACGCTCGCCTTGTTTGCCCGCTTGTTAGCCGGGCCAAGGCGACTCAACTGCTGCTTCTTTCATCTTTATATGATCCCGTTCGCCCAAGAAACGTTCCCTGTCAGTTTAGAAGAGGAGATGCGGCGGAGCTATCTTGATTACGCCATGAGCGTCATCATTGGGCGGGCGTTGCCGGACGCGCGCGATGGCCTCAAACCCGTGCATCGGCGCTCGCTCTATGCGATGCACGAGCAGCACAACGACTGGAACCGGCCGTTCAAAAAGAGCGCGCGCATCGTCGGCGACGTGATGGGTAAGTACCACCCGCACGGCGATACCGCCATTTACGACACCATCGTGCGGCTGGCGCAGCCTTTTTCGATGCGCCACATGCTGGTCGATGGGCAAGGCAACTTTGGCAGCGTGGACGGCGACAACCCCGCCGCCATGCGCTATACCGAAATCCGTCTGGCCAAGATCGCCCACGAAATGCTGGCCGACATCGACAAGGATACGGTCGATTACAGCCCCAATTACGATGGCAGCGAGCAGGAACCGACCGTGCTGCCTACGCGCCTGCCCAATTTGCTGGTCAACGGTTCGGGCGGCATCGCGGTGGGTATGGCGACCAACATTCCGCCGCACAACTTGAACGAAGTTGTCGCCGCCTGTCTGCATCTGTTGCACCAGCCCGACGCCACCCTCGACGAGTTGATGGAGATCATTCCGGCACCGGATTTCCCCACCGCCGGGATCATCTACGGCATTCAGGGCGTGCGCGAGGGCTACCGTACTGGACGCGGGCGGGTGGTGATGCGCGCCCGGTGCCATTTCGAAGACATCGACAAGGGCCAGCGCCAGGCCATCATCGTCGACGAGATACCTTACCAGGTCAACAAAAAAACGCTGCAAGAGCGCATGGCCGAGCTGGTGCACGAGAAAAAGCTCGAAGGCATCAGTCACATTCAGGACGAATCGGACAAGTCCGGGATGCGGCTGGTGATTGAATTGAAGCGCGGCGAACTACCTGAGGTGGTGCTCAACAACCTCTACAAGCAGACCCAGTTGCAGGACAGCTTCGGCATCAACATGGTGGCGCTGGTTGATGGGAAGCCGCGTCTTTGCAACCTCAAGGATCTGCTGGTCGTTTTCTTGCAGCACCGGCGCGAGGTCGTGACCCGCCGCACGGCGTTCGAGCTGCGCAAGGCGCGCGAGCGCGGTCATGTGCTCGAAGGGCTGGCTGTGGCGCTGGCCAATATCGACGAATTCATCCGCATCATCCGCGAATCGCCCACGCCGCCGGTGGCCAAGACCGAACTGATGGCGCGCGCGTGGGACAGCCAGATCGTGCGGGAGATGCTCACCCGCACCCGCGAGGACGGCGGCACGGTCAACGCCGACGATTACCGGCCCGATGGGCTGGATCGTCTCTACGGTATGCAGCCCGACGGTCTGTACCGCCTTTCGGAGACGCAGGCGCAGGAAATTTTGCAAATGCGCCTGCAACGCTTGACTGGCCTGGAGCAGGACAAGATCATCGCCGAATACAAGGAGGTGATGGCCGAGATCGAAGATCTGCTGGACATCCTGGCCAAACCCGCGCGGGTGTCGGCCATCATTACTGACGAACTGACGGCGCTCAAGCAGGAATTCGGCCAGACCAAGGAAGGCGCGCGCCGTTCGACCATCGAACTGGACGCGCAGGAACTGGCCACCGAAGACCTGATTACTCCTACCGATATGGTGGTCACGCTTAGTCACACCGGTTACATCAAGGCCCAGCCGCTGTCGGAATACCGCGCCCAGCGACGCGGCGGGCGCGGCAAGCAGGCTGCGGCGACTAAGGAAGACGACTGGATCGACCAGCTTTTCATTGCCAACACGCACGAATACATGCTGGCCTTTTCCAACCGCGGGCGGCTGTATTGGCTCAAGGTGTGGGAGGTTCCCGCCGGTTCGCGCAATTCGCGCGGGCGCCCCATCGTCAACATGTTCCCGCTGGCCGAGGGCGAAAAGATCACCGTGGTGCTGCCGCTTACCGGCGACACCAGCCGGTTCCCGGAAGATCGCTATGTGTTCATGGCCACTTCAATGGGCACGGTCAAGAAAACGGCGCTGGCCGAATTCAGTAACCCGCGCAAGGCCGGCATCATCGCCGTGGGACTGGACGAGGGCGACTATTTGATCGGCGCGGCACTCACCGACGGCGCGCACGACGTGATGCTATTTTCCGATGGCGGCAAGGCTGTGCGCTTCGACGAAAACGACGTGCGCCCCATGGGCCGCAACGCGCGTGGCGTGCGCGGGATGCAGATCGAGCAAGACCAGCGCGTCATCGCCATGCTGGTCGCGCCGGGTGAAG
>JAIRRE010000071.1 GCA_031256125.1 Burkholderiaceae bacterium | reverse complement strand
GCACCAGCGCGCATCAATGCCCGCGGCTTGCAACTCGGCCATCGCTTGCTCCAGGTCATCGGCCTTGCGCGAAGCAATCATCAGTTTGGCACCCGCCTCGCCCAAAGCGTGCGCCATTTGCAGCCCCAGACCGCGCGAGCCGCCGGTGACGAGCGCGGTTTTACCGGTGAGATCGAACAATTGTTGGATGGTGCGCGCAGCGCTGGACATGACAGTACCTTTCGTTGGTGATTAAGCGTTGAGTGTTGAGCGTTGCCTTAACGCTCAACCGCGACCTCAAAACCCTTCCTCCGGCACCTGGGTACAGGTGAGGTCGCGCGTCTGGACGACGGCCAGCCAGGCCGCAGTTTTGGGCAGTTCGTAGTGGAAAAAATAGCGCGCCGCGCCGGATACGCCTGCATACAGCGTACCCGATGGCGCTGATGACGGCGCCACTTGCGTCGCCAGCAGCAGTTCCAGCCAGATCCACGCCAACACCGTATGGCCGAACGCCTGCATGTAAGGCACGGCGTTGGCCAGCGCCTCGGACGGATCGCCGGTGGCCCAGGCGTCGCGGGTTGCTTGCCGGATGTGGGCGAACGCGGCGGCCAGGGCGTCGGCGTAGGCGCCCAGTTGGGCCGCGCGCGCCTGGGCAATCGTCGCTTCGATGCGCGCCGCCAGCAGCGTCAAGCCACGGCCTTGTTCCATTCGCACTTTGCGGCCCAGCAAATCCATCGCCTGGATGCCATGCGTGCCTTCGTGGATCATGTTCAGGCGGTTGTCGCGCCAGTATTGCTCCACCGGAAAATCGCGCGTGTAGCCGTAGCCGCCATGAATTTGGATGGCCAGGCTATTGGCTTCCAGGCAGTTTTCACTCGGCCAGCTTTTGGCGATGGGCGTGAGTATTTCCAGCAGCAAGCGCGCCTCTCCGGCGGCTTCGGGCGTGCCGGTGTGCTGCTCATCGACCAGCCGTGCGCAATATAAAAGCAGCGCCAGCGCGCCTTCGCAATATGCTTTTTGCGCCAGCAACATGCGGCGGATGTCGGCGTGTTCGATCAGGCGCACCGGCGCGCGCGCGGGGTCTTTGCCGGCAGGCCCTACGGGCCGGCCCTGGGTGCGCGTTCGGGCGTATTCGAGCGACGCCTCGTAGCCCGCCAGCCCCAGCATGGTGGCCGCCATGCCGATGCCGATGCGCGCCTCGTTCATCATGTGGAACATGCACTGGAGACCCTCGCCGGGCTGCCCGACCAGGTAGCCGACCGCGCCCGCCTGGCCATCGACCGGATATGCGCCCTCTCCAAAGTTGAGCAGCGTGTTGGTGGTGCCGCGCCAGCCCATTTTGTGATTCAGGCCGGCCAGCGCCACATCGTTGCGCACGCCCGTCAATTGCCCCTGAGTATCGACCAGCTTTCTCGGCACGATGAACAGCGAAATACCTTTGACGCCGGGCACAGGCTTGCCATCGGCCCCTGGGATTTTGGCCAGCACCAGGTGGATGATGTTTTCCGTCAGTTCATGGTCGCCGCCGGAAATCCACATCTTGTTGCCCGTCAGGCGGTAACGCGGCCCGAGCGGGTCGGCGGCATCTTCCAGCGCCGCGCGGGTGGCGATATCCGACAGTGACGACCCCGCCTGGGGTTCGGACAAACACATGGTGCCCGACCAGCGGCCATTGAATTCGTTGGCTGCGAAGACTTGCCGTTGCAACGGCGTGCCGTGCGCCATCAGCAGATTGGCGTTGCCCGCGGTTAACAGGTTCGAGCCGATGCTGACCGACGCCTTGCCGAAAAACGCATTGGCCGCCGCATCGACCAGATAAGGCAGTTGCATGCCGCTCTGTTCGTAATCCTGCGCCGCGGCCAGCATCCCGGATTCAGCATAGGCCACGCGCGCGTCGTAGGTCGCTTGCGGCAACACCACGCGCAGCTTGCCGTCGGCATCGGCGACGGCGCGCGGCTCCTCCACATCCACCAAGCGGTTGTAGGGCGCGTATTTTTCGCGCGCGATGCGCTCGCAGGTGTCCAGCACCGCATCGAAAGTCTCGCGCGAATGTTCGGCAAAGCGTGGGCGCTGGGTCAGTTGTTCGGCGCGCAGCCAGTCATAGAGCAGAAAGTTGAGCGTATCGCGCAGTGGCATGGGTTTTCAGCCTTGGGAAGAATCGAGAATGCGCACGATGGTGCCTTGCGCCACCGCACAGAGTTTTTCCGCGCCGTCAGCGGCGACAGCGTAAATCTCGCAGCGGCTCACGGCCTGATTGCGCCCCGCATGTATGCAACTGGCGCGCGCAATCAGCCGCTCGCCTACTGCCGGACGCACGTAATTGATCTTGAATTCGGAGGTCAGCGCATTGCCATCGAGTGCCGAACCGCCTGCGAAGGTCAGCGCGTTGTCGGCCAAATAACTGACCACGCCGCCGTGGGCAAAACCGGATTGCTGCTGGTGATCCGGGCGCAGCGGCAGTTGCAACTCGGCGCGGCCCCGGCTGAAGGCGGTCAGTTCCGTGCCCAGCAGCCGCGAGAAGCTTTGCTGGTGCAAAACTTCGCGCCCCGCGGCCAGCACAGCATGAGGCGAAGCATCGGGGGCAAGGCGCACGATGTCCGCTCCGGTCAGAACCTCGCGGTCTGCGGCGGGGGCGTCACAGCACCTCGAATATGCCCGCCGCGCCCATGCCGCCGCCGATGCACATGGTGACGGCCACGCGCTTGGCGCCGCGGCGCTTGCCCTCGATCAACGCATGGCCGGTCAGGCGCTGACCGGAAACGCCATACGGGTGCCCGACCGCGATCGCGCCGCCGTTGACGTTGAGCCGGTCGGCCGGGATGCCCAGCTTGTCGCGGCAATAAATGACCTGCACGGCAAAGGCTTCGTTGAGTTCCCACAGGTCGATGTCGCTCACTTGCAGGCCCAGCTTGCCCAGCGCCTTGGGCACGGCGAATACCGGGCCGATGCCCATTTCGTCCGGCTCGCAGCCGGCCACGGCAAAGCCCAGAAAACGGCCCAGCGGTTGCAAGCCCTTGCGCGAAGCCACTTCTTCGCTCATCACCACGCAAGCGCCCGCGCCGTCCGAGAACTGGCTGGCGTTGCCGGCTGCGACCAGCCCGCCGGGCAGCGCCGGACGGATGCCGCTGATGCCCTCTTTGGTGGTGCCGGCGCGCAGTCCTTCATCGCGGTCGAGCGTGACGCGCTTGCTCATCAGCCCCCGCACCGGATCGACCACCCCCGCCGTGACGGTGATGGGCACGATTTCTTCCTTGAACAGGCCCGCATCCTGTGCCGCGCAGGCTTTTTGCTGGCTGGCCGCGCCGTACTCGTCCATCGCCTCGCGGCTGATGCGGTAGCGCTGGGCGACCTGCTCGGCGGTCTGCAACATGCTCCAGTAGATGGCCGGCACCTTGGCTTGAAGCGCCGGATCTCTGAGCATGTGCAGATTCATTTCCTGCTGCACGCAGGAGATGCTTTCCAGCCCGCCGGCGACATAAATATCGCCCTCGCCGGCGATGATGCGCTGCGCCGCCAGGGCAATGCTCTGCAAGCCCGACGAACAGAAGCGGTTGACCGTCATGCCCGCCACGGTAACCGGGCAATCGGCCATCAACGCGACCTGGCGCGCCACGTTGGCGCCATCGGTGCCCTCGGGGTTGGCGCAACCGATGATGACGTCCTCGACCTCGCGGGGGTCGATTTTGGCGCGCTGGATGGCGTGTTTGACCACGTGGCCGCCCAGCGTGGCGCCGTGAGTCATATTGAGGGCGCCCTTCCAGCTTTTGGCCAAGCCGGTGCGGGCGGTGGAAACGATGACAGCCTTGCTCATGACAAAAATCTCCTGGTCGAAAGGGTCGAATAGATGGCGGTTGGCGGCGGCGCTGCTCAACCGTTGAAGGTCTTGCCTTCGGCAACCAGCTTTTCGATCAGCGGCGCAGGCTGCCAGAACTGTCCGTCGTCGCGCGGATTAAGCGCGAAGCGCCGCATCGCCTGCGCCACGTTGAACAGGCCCACCGTGTCCGCATACTGCATCGGCCCGCCGCGCCAAATGGGAAAGCCATAGCCGGTCAGATACACCATGTCGATGTCGCCGGCCTTGCTGGCGATGCCGTCTTCCAGAATGCGCGCGCCTTCGTTGACCAGCGCATACACCAGGCGCTGGACGATCTCGCCGCTGTCGATCTTGCGCGGCGTGATGCCCTGTTCCTGACGGTATTTCTCGATCATCTCGACCACCACCGGGCTGGCAATCGCGTCGCGCTTGCCGGGTTGATAGTCGTACCAGCCGGCGCCCGTCTTTTGGCCGTAGCGGCCCATCTCGCACAGCAGGTCGGCGGTTTTGCTGTATTTGAGGTCCGGTTTTTCAATGTAGCGGCGCTTGCGGATCGCCCAGCCGATGTCGTTGCCCGCCAAGTCGCCCATGCGGAACGGCCCCATCGCAAAGCCGAATTTTTCAATCGCCTTGTCCACCTGTTCGGGCGTTGCGCCTTCCTCAATCAAAAAGCCCGCCTGACGCGAATACTGCTCGATCATGCGGTTGCCGATGAAGCCGTCGCACACACCGGCCACCACCGCCGTCTTTTTGATTTTTTTGGCAATCGCCATCACGGTGGCCAGCACGTCCTTGGCGGTTTTTTCGCCGCGCACCACTTCAAGCAGCTTCATCACGTTGGCCGGGCTGAAGAAATGCGTGCCCACCACGTCCTGCGGTCGCTGGGTAAAGCTGGCGAGCTTGTTCACGTCCAGCGTCGAGGTGTTGGAAGCCAGGATCGCGCCGGCTTTGACCACCTGGTCGAGCTTGCGGAACACCTGTTCCTTGACGTTCATTTCCTCAAATACCGCCTCAATCACCAGATCGGCGTTCTTGATGTCCTCGTAATCGAG
>JAIRRE010000070.1 GCA_031256125.1 Burkholderiaceae bacterium | reverse complement strand
GCACCAGCGCGCCAGCCAGATACAGTTCCTCGACCGTGCTGTGCGGACTGACCAACGCACCGATGGCCCCTGCGCCGTGTTCAGCCTTGATGTCCTGAAGGCCGCGCATCACGTAATCGAGCGCGGTTTCCCAATCGACTTCGACCCACTGGCCGCCCTGCTTGAGCATGGGCCGGGTCAGACGCTCATCAGAATTGAGCGCCTCGTAGGAAAAGCGGTCGCGGTCGGCGATCCAGCATTCGTTGACCGCTTCGTTCTCCAACGGCACCACGCGCATCACGCGGCTGCCCTTGACCTGCACGATCAGGTTGGCCCCGGTGGAATCGTGCGGGCTGATGCTCTTGCGGCGCGACAATTCCCAAGTACGAGCGCTGTAGCGAAACGGTTTGCTGGTCAGCGCGCCCACCGGGCACAGGTCAATCATGTTGCCCGACAGCTCCGAATCGACGGTGCGTCCGGCAAAAGGCTCAATCTGCGAATGCTCGCCGCGGTTGGACATGCCCAACTCCATCACCCCGGCAATTTCCTGCCCGAAGCGCACACAGCGCGTGCAGTGGATGCAGCGGCTCATTTCCGCCATCGAAATCAGCGGCCCTACATCCTTAGGCGCAACGGCGTGTTTTTCTTCGCTGTAGCGCGACGCGCCGGCGCCGTAGCCCACGGCCAAATCCTGCAATTGGCATTCGCCGCCCTGGTCGCAGATCGGGCAATCGAGCGGGTGATTGATAAGCAAAAACTCCATCACCGACTGCTGGGCCTGCACCGCCCTGTCGCTGTGCGTGCGCACCACCATGCCTTGCGTGACCGGCGTGGCGCAGGCTGGCACGGGCTTGGGCATCTTCTCCACGTCCACCAGGCACATGCGACAACTGGCCGCGATGGAGAGCTTCTTGTGGTAGCAGAAGTGCGGAATCAGCGTCTGCGCCTGGGCTGCGGCATGGATAATCGTGCTGCCCTCGGCCGCCGAGACTTTTTTGCCGTCGATTTCTAGTTCAACCATGTCTGTTCCCACCCGTCAAACGTAGTCCGGCACCGGGCAGTGCTTGTGTTCGATGTGGTACTGGAACTCGTCCCGGTAGTGCTTAAGCATGCCGCGCACCGGCATAGCCGCCGCGTCGCCCAACGCACAGATGGTACGGCCCATGATATTGCCGCCGACCGAATCGAGCAGGTCCAAGTCTTCAGGCCGGCCCTGACCGCGCTCGATGCGATCGACGATGCGCCAGAGCCACCCCGGGCCTTCGCGGCAAGGCGTGCACTGGCCGCACGATTCGTGCATGTAGAAGTACGACAGCCGCAGCAGCGACCGCACCATGCAGCGCGTTTCGTCCATGACGATCACCGCGCCGGAACCGAGCATCGACCCGGCCTTGGCGATGCAGTCGTAGTCCATGGTGCAATCCATGAGGACGGAGGCGGGCAGCACCGGCGCGGACGAGCCGCCCGGTATCACCGCTTTGAGCTTGCGCCCGCCGCGCACGCCGCCGGCCAGCTCCAGCAACTTGGCAAAGGGCGTACCCATCGGCACTTCATAGTTGCCGGGCAACTCCACGTCGCCGCTGACCGAATAAATCTTGGTACCGCCGTTGCCCGGCTTGCCGCAGGCCAAGTAAGCCGCGCCGCCGTTGCGGATGATCCACGGCACCGCCGCCAGCGTCTCGGTGTTGTTGACGGTGGTCGGTTTACCGTACAAGCCGAAACTAGCCGGAAACGGCGGCTTGAAGCGCGGCTGCCCTTTCTTGCCCTCAATCGATTCGAGCAGCCCGGTTTCCTCGCCGCACACGTAGGCGCCAAAACCGTGATGCGCGTGCAACTGAAAACTGAAATCACTGACCAGAATGCGCTCGCCCAAATAACCGGCGGCACGCGCTTCTTCTAGCGCCGCCTCGAAGCGTTCGTAAATCTGGAAGATCTCGCCGTGAATGTAGTTGTAGGCCGCGCTCGCACCCATCGCGTAGGCGGCAATCGCCATACCTTCGATGACCAGGTGCGGGTTGTACATCAGGAGGTCGCGGTCCTTGCAGGTGCCCGGCTCGCCCTCGTCGGAATTGCAGACCAGGTACTTCTGCCCCGGAAACTGGCGCGGCATGAAGCTCCACTTGAGGCCGGTCGGAAAACCCGCGCCGCCGCGTCCGCGCAAACCCGATTCCTTGACTGTGGCGATAACTTGATCGGGCGTCATGCCCGCGCCGCCATCTTTGCCCAGAACCTTTTTGAGCGCCTGATAACCGCCGCGCGCCTCGTATTCCTTCAAACGCCAGTTCTGGCCGTCCAGCCCGGCGTAAATTTGCGGCTCGATGTGGCGGCCATGAAAACATGTCTCGCGGCCCGTGGCGGCGAAACGCTCCAGCACGGATGCCGCGCCGCTCATTTGCGCACCTCCGCTTTCAAGCCATCGACTAACTCATCGAGTTTTTGATCGTCCATGAAGCTGCACATGGCGCGGTCGTTGACCAGCAGCACCGGTGCGTCGGCGCAAGCGCCCAGGCATTCGCAGTGCTGCAAGGTGAACCGGCCATCGGGTGTGGTTTCACCGTCGACAATGCCGAGTTTTTGTTCCAGCGCTTGCAGCGCCTTGGCACCACCGCGCAATTGGCATGGCAGGTTGGTGCAGACGGTGATCTTGTAGCGACCCACCGGTTGCTGGTTGTACATGTTGTAGAAGGTGGCGACCTCGTGCACCGCCATCGGTGGCATATCCAGATATTGGGCCACCGCCAGTTCACCTTCGGGGCTGACCCAGCCCTGCTCCTGCTGGAGGATCGCCAGGCAGCCCATCACCGCCGACTGCTTTTGGTCGGCGGGGTATTTGGCCGTTTCGCGCGCGAAACGTGCGCGCGTGGCGTCCGACAGCGGCAAGGCCGTGATTGGCCCCGTCTTGTTAGCTGCAACGGTTGCGCTGCTCATCGATCGATCTCTCCAAACACGATATCCAGCGAACCAATGATGGCCACCGCATCGGCCAGCATATGGCCACGGGTCAACTCGTCAAACGCGGACAAATGTGCAAAACCGGGCGCGCGGATTTTCAGGCGATAGGGCTTGTTGCCGCCATCGCTGATTAAGTAAATGCCATATTCGCCCTTGGGGTGCTCGATGGCCGCGTAAGCCTCGCCCTCGGGCACGTGCATCCCTTCGGAAAAGAGCTTGAAGTGGTGGATCAGCTCTTCCATGTTGGTTTTCATGGCCTGCCGCTTGGGCGGCGCGACCTTGTGATTTTCGACGATCACCGGCCCCGGATTGGCGCGCAGCCAATCGACGCATTGCACGATGATACGGTTGGCCTCGCGCATTTCCTGCACCCGCACCAGATAGCGGTCGTAAGTGTCGCCGGTCTTGCCCAAGGGGATGTCGAAGTCCACCTTATCGTAAACCTCGTAGGGCTGCTTTTTGCGCAAATCCCACGCGATGCCCGAACCGCGCAGCATCGGCCCGGTCAAGCCGAGATTGAGCGCGCGCTCGGGCGAGACCACGCCAATGCCGACGGTACGCTGTTTCCAGATGCGGTTGTCGGTCAGCAGCGTTTCGTATTCATCCACACACTTCGGGAAACGCTTGGTGAAGTCTTCGATGAAGTCCAGCAGCGACCCCTGCCGGTTGGCGTTGAGCGCCTCCAGCGCCTTGGCCCCGCGAATCTTGCTCTCGTACTTGGGCATCGAATCGGGCAGGTCGCGGTAAACGCCGCCGGGCCGGAAGTACGCCGCGTGCATGCGCGCGCCCGACACCGCCTCGTACATGTCGAACAAATCCTCGCGCTCGCGGAAGGTGTAAATCAGAATGGTGGAGGAGCCGCAATCATTGCCGTGCGAACCCAGCCACATCAGGTGGTTGAGGATGCGCGTGATCTCCGAGAACATCACCCGGATGTATTGCGCCCGGATCGGCACCTCGACACCCAGGAGCTTTTCCACCGCCAGACAATAGGCGTGCTCGTTGCACATCATGGACACGTAGTCCAGCCGGTCCATGTAGGGCATCGCTTGGAGGAAGGTGCGATGCTCGGCCAGTTTTTCCGTCCCGCGGTGCAACAGACCGACGTGCGGATCACAGCGTTCGATGACTTCACCGTCAAGTTCGAGCACCAGCCGCAACACCCCGTGCGCCGCCGGGTGCTGAGGGCCAAAATTGAGCGTGTAATTCTTGATCTCAGCCATTGGCTCAGGCCCTTCCCACGCAAATGCCGCGCTCGATTTCGGCGCAGGAGCCAAAGGTTAATGTGTAATTCTTGATTTCTGCCATGACAAATGCAGCACGCGCCGAGCGCCTTAGCGCAGCCCCCCGTAATGCTCCTCGCGGATGATGCGCGGCGTAATCTCGCGCGGCTCAATCGAAACCGGCTCATACACCACGCGCTGGCGCTGCTCGTCATAGCGCATCTCGACATGGCCGGTCAGCGGAAAGTCCTTGCGCAGCGGGTGGCCAACGAAACCATAATCGGTCAGGATACGGCGCAGATCGGCATGACCGTCGAACACGATGCCCAGCAAATCGAACGCCTCGCGCTCGAACCAGTTAGCCCCATTCCAGATCGGCGAGACCGAAGGCAGCACGGGGAATTGGTCGTTCGCGCAAAAGACCCGCACACGCACGCGCTGGTTCAGGCTAACCGACAACAGGTGCGAAACTACCGCGTAGCGCGGCCCCGGCCAGCGCCCTTCGCCACTGTATGCCGAGTAATCAACGCCGCATAAATCAATGAGCTGCTCGAAGCGGCAGCCCTCGGCGTTGCGCAAGGTCTGCATCGCAGACAGATAATTACCCGGCGACACCGTCACAATAACCTGCCCCAGGGTGATGGACACGTTCTGGGCCTTGCCTTGCAGCGCTTGCGCCACGCACTCCCGCAGCGCTTGCGGGGCAATCGCGTGTTCGTGAAGAATGATTTCGGCCATGCTCGTTGTTCCGCTTACGCCCGCGCGATGGTATGGGTGCGACGCACCTTCTGCTGTAACTGGATCAGGCCGTAAATCAACGCCTCCGCCGTCGGCGGGCAGCCGGGCACGTAAACATCCACCGGCACGATGCGGTCGCAGCCACGCACCACCGAATAACTGTAGTGATAGTAGCCCCCGCCGTTGGCGCACGACCCCATCGAAATCACCCAGCGCGGCTCGGCCATCTGGTCATAAACCTTGCGCAGCGCCCCGGCCATCTTGTTGCACAGTGTGCCGGCAACAATCAGTAAATCGGACTGACGTGGGCTGGCGCGGAACACCTCCGAGCCAAAGCGCGCGATGTCGTAGCGCGCCGCAGCCGCGTGCATCATCTCCACGGCGCAGCAGGCCAGACCAAAGGTAACAGGCCACAGCGAACCGGTTTTGGCCCAATTCACCGTCGCATCCACGCTGGTGAGAACAAAGCCTTTTTGTTGCAACGAATCGGTCATGTACGCTTACTTTGCTTCATTCCCAATTAAGCGCGCCTTTTTTCCACTCGTAGGCAAAGCCCACGACCAGAATCGCCAGAAAGATCAGGACCGCGCCAAAGCCGATCACCCCAACCGCCTTGAGTGCCACCGCCCACGGGACGAGAAAGGCAATTTCCAGATCGAACAGGATAAACAGGATGGCAACCAGGTAATAACGCACGTCGAATTTCATGCGCGCGTCTTCAAAGGCATCAAACCCGCATTCGTAAGGAGAATCCTTGGCCGGATCAGGCTTATGCGGCTTAAGCAGCGCCCCAGCTCCAAGAGACAGCGCTCCGACGGCCAAGCCAACCAGAATGAATAACAGCACGGGCAGGTAGTTGGCAAGATTCATCGAAATACTTCTCTTTGTATGTTCCTTTATAAAGCTGCCACTATGCTTGACGCATAAGCGACCCGCTTTGCCTTTGGTGCCGTCGGCGAGAGTCGAACTCGCACAGCTTTCGCCACTACCCCCTCAAGATAGCGTGTCTACCAATTTCACCACGACGGCTGATTTTCAGAGTCTCCACAGTGACTCCAAAGAGAGTCCGCAGCAGAAACAGCCCGTTAGTTTACTCCGAAACCGCATCTCCTCGGACAATGACGCTGTTTATCCCGACGAACTTGCACGGTCACTGTGGCGCTGCGTCACTGCGGAATCCGCGCCGCGCCCGATGATGCCGGCTGCGGAGCGCTGGCCGCGATTGCCGCCGGCGCAGCGCTAGCGCCCACCGACGCAGGAATCGCGGACACCGCACTGCTCGCCGCCGATGCGGCGGGCGCAGCGACGGCAGATTGATCGAGCACGCTGCCGCTGGGGCGGCTGACATGCTGATTGGTACCGAAATACGCCAGCCCCAGCGTGCAAACAAAGAACACCGCCGCCAGCACCGCC
>JAIRRE010000042.1 GCA_031256125.1 Burkholderiaceae bacterium | reverse complement strand
ATTGCGCGCCGTGCTGGCCCCACCGGTAGTTGGGTCGCTGGCGGATCAAGCCGGTTTGCGCGGCGGCGACGTGGTGCGCCGCGCGGCCCTGGGCGATGCGCCGCTGGCGCCTGTGGCCTCGTTCGACGCGCTGCGTTGGGTGCTTTTGCGCGGCGCGCTTGACCAGCGGGATGTGCGGCTGGAAGTCACGCTCGGCAACAGCGGCGCGGCACGCACAGCCATGTTACCGCTGTCGCAACTGACCGAACGCGATCCAGACGCGCGGATGTTCCGCCGCATCGGCATTCCTGCGCCGCTGTCCGCGCCCGTCATCGGCAAGCTGATGACCGACGGCGCGGGGGAGCGCGCGGGCCTGCAAACGGGCGATCTGGTACGCCGCGTGGGCGATACGGCGGTGGTTGATGGCGGGCAGTTGCGCGACTTGATCCGCACGCAGATCAACCGGGCGGGTGATCGCGTCCAGCCCAAGACGCTGGCTTGGCGGATCGAACGCCGCGGTCAGGTGCTTACGCTCGATGTAACGCCGGATGTGCAGACCGATCACGGCCAGCCGGTGGGCCGCATCGGCGCTTACGTCGGCAGCGCGCCGGAGATGGTGCTGGTGCGGCTGGGGCCGCTCGATGGCTTGACGGCGGGCGTGGCCAAGGTCTGGCAGCTTTGCACGATGACGCTGCGCTACTTTGGCCGGATGCTGATCGGGCAGGTCTCGGTCAAAAACGTCAGCGGCGTGGTGGGCGTGGCCGATCTGGCTGGGCAGGCGGCCAGCCTGGGGTGGGTGTATTACTTGGGATTCCTGGCGTTCATGAGCGCCAGTCTGGGCGTAATGAACCTGCTACCGGTGCCGATGCTCGATGGCGGGCATCTCATGTACTATCTCTGGGAGGCCGTGACCGGCAAACCGGTGGCTGGTGTGTGGTTCAACTGCTTGCAATACGCGGGCCTGTCGCTGCTGCTGGCGGTAATGGCGCTGACGCTGGTCAACGACGTTACGATTCGGCTGCTGGGCTAGCGCACGGGCAGGCGTGTCTAATGGCGCACCCGGCATCTGCGGCCCGCGTTGGTTTTTTTTCCCCAGAAATATGTCTTCGATGAATAAGCATTCCTCCAAATCTTTCTGGCTGCGCCATGCGGCTGTGGCGGTAACGCTGGCGCTGGCCGCCGGGTGGGCTTGTGCGGTTGAGCCTTTCACGGTCGGCGATATCCGGGTCGAGGGTTTGCAGCGCGTAGAGCCGGGCACGGTGTTCGCGTCGATACCGCTGCACGTGGGCGATACCTATACCGACGACAAGGGCGCGGCGACCATTCGTGCGCTGTTCGCGCTCGGTCTGTTCGAGGACGTGCGCCTGTCGGTCAATGGCAACGTGCTGGTGGTGGCGGTGCAGGAGCGCCCGACCATCGCCAGCGTCGCTTTCTCGGGCAACAAGGAATTCACCGACGAGGTGCTGCAAGGGGCGTTGCGCGACGCCGGGCTGGCGGCGGGCCGCTCCTACGATAAGGCGGCGCTGGACAAGGCCGAGCAGGAGATCAAGCGCCAGTACATCAACCGCAGCCTCTACAGCGCGGAGGTGGTGACCACCGTGACGCCGATGGAGCACAACCGGGTCAAGCTGACCTTCAACATCACCGAGGGCGGACCGGCGCGCATCAAGCGCATCGACATCGTGGGCAATCAGGCGTTTTCCGAAGGAACGCTGCGGGGTCTGTTTTCGCTGAATACGGGCGGCTGGCTATCGTGGTACACCAAGAGCAACCAGTATTCGCGCGCCAAGCTCAACGCCGATCTGGAAACGCTGCGCTCGTATTACACCTCGCGCGGGTATCTGGACTTCAAGATTGATTCGACGCAGGTCGCGCTGGACCCGGACAAGGAATCGCTGGACATCACCATCAACGTCACCGAAGGCAACCGCTTCGTGGTTTCGGATGTGACGTTGCAAGGCAACTATCTGGGTAAGGACGATGAGTTCAAGTCGCTCATCACCATCAAGCCCGGTGAGGCCTACAACGGCGAACAGGTCACCGCCACCACCAAGGCTTTTAGCGATTACTTCGGTAACTTCGGCTATGCCTTTGCCAATGTGGAGGCCACGCCACGCATCGACCGCGACAGCAACCAAGTGGCCATCGTGCTGCGCGCCGATCCGGGCCAGCGCGCTTACGTGCGTCGCATCAACATCATGGGCAACACGCGCACCCGCGACGAGGTGATCCGGCGCGAGTTCCGCCAATTCGAAGCGTCCTGGTACGACGCGGCCAAGATCAAACTCTCGCGCGATCGGGTGGACCGTCTGGGTTACTTCACCGATTTGTCGATCACCACCGCCGAAGTGCCTGGCGCGCCCGACCAGGTGGACCTGAACATGGAGGTCAAGGAAAAACCTACAGGCAACATCTCGATTGGCGCGGGCTATTCGTCCGACGAGAAGATGATGCTCATGTTTGGCCTGACGCAAGACAACGCCTTCGGTTCAGGCAACCGGCTCAGCTTGCAGGCGCAAACGGGCAGGTACAACAACGCCATCAACGTCAGCGCAACCGATCCGTACTTCACGCTTGATGGTGTTTCGCGTACCGTTCAAGGGTATTTCACTACCCAGAAAC
>JAIRRE010000031.1 GCA_031256125.1 Burkholderiaceae bacterium | reverse complement strand
TGTTAATTATTTGGTAGCACAGATTGAGCAAGAGTGCGTTTATCCAGAAGGATTCCTTCCATACCCTCAAAAAGGAAAAGATTCGACTAAATGGGGTGGAGAAGATGGGAACTTTTCGTATTGCTTATCATTGGTCGCACGAGTCAATGCGGTATTGACCGCACCTGCGTTCTCATGTGTATTCCAGACAAATGGCACAATCTCTATTATTAATAAAATTTCTGACTTTCTTGATGGTGAAGAGCAATTGTTACGCATCTGTCTAAGCGGGGTTTCCTACGAATATCACGCCCGCCAAATTATTGCGAATGCGATAGGCCGCCATCTTTTACAAGAAGCACGGTCAGGGAAGTTTAATCTATGTCCTGTTGTGACACTTGTAGACGAGGCACACAATTTTCTTGGTGGGCATATAGGTACAGAAGACTACCAAGCACGACTTGATGCTTTTGAGATCATTGCTAAGGAAGGACGCAAATATGGGTTGACTATCTGTCTAGCAAGCCAACGTCCCCGAGATATTACCGAAGGCGTTTTGAGTCAATTAGGCACATTGATTGTTCATAGGTTAACCAACGACAAGGACAGGGAAATTGTTGAACGCGCCTGTGGAGAAATTGATCGGACGGCTTCTGCTTTTTTGCCGAATCTCCTCCCCGGTGAAGCTGTAATCATAGGGACAGATTTCCCCATTCCGCTGACACTGCAAATAACGCCACCTATTAACCGCCCAAAATCAGACGGACCTGCATTTCAGGATAAGTGGACGATACAGCAGGCGGAAACATGACGTCGCTAGAACAGATTGCCACTTGGCTAGCCTCCGGCAAATCCACTACCCTCGAATTCAAAAAATCCTCCGCCGAGAAAGAGCGCGCCTGTCGCACGTTGTGCGTCTTTGCCAACGTGCCTATGGAATCGAGATTGGCATTGAAAGCGAAACCGTTGACTACAGCGCCTGAGGCCATTATCAGGGAGCCGGCATGAGTAACACCCCCACATCCTTGCGCCTAGTCCCTGAAGGCTATGCCGACTGGCTGGCAGAACTGAAAAGCCGTATCCACACTGCCCAACAGCGCGCGGCGCTGGCGGTCAACCGCGAACTGGTGCTGCTTTACTGGCAGATTGGCCGCGACATTCTGCAACGGCAGGCGCAGCAAGGCTGGGGCGCCAAGGTGATCGAGCGGTTGGCGCACGATCTTAGAGCGGCCTTTCCTGACATGAAGGGCTTTTCTCGCGCTAACTTGATGTACATGCGGTCTTTTGCCGAGGCTTGGCCGGATGCGGCAATTGTCCAACAAGCTGTTGGACAATTGCCTTGGGGGCACAACTTGGTGCTACTGACCAGGCTCAAGCAACCAGAACAGCGTTTGGCCTATGCTCAGGCTGCGATTGAGAACGGCTGGTCACGCAATGTATTGAACATCCACATCGAAACCCGCCGACTGGAGCGCCAGGGCCATGCGGTTACCAACTTTGCCGAACGCCTGCCAGCACCAGGCTGTGATTTGGCCCGCGAGTCGCTCAAAGACCCTTATCTGTTCGACTTTCTTGATGTGAGCAAGGAGGCCGATGAGCGCGAGATCGAATCCGCCTTGGTGAGACACATCACCCAGTTTCTGCTGGAACTGGGCGCGGGTTTTGCCTTTGTCGGCCGCCAAGTTCACCTGGAAGTCGGCGGTGATGATTTTTTCATCGACCTGCTGTTCTATCACCTCAAGTTACGCTGCTACGTGGTCGTCGAACTCAAGGCCGAAAAATTCAAGCCGGAGCATCTGGGGCAGTTGAGCTTCTATCTGACCGCCGTGGATATGCAAGTCAAGGCTGGACACGACAATCCCACCATCGGCCTGCTGCTGTGCAAGAGCAAGAACAAGGTGGTGGCCGAATATGCGTTGCGCGACAAGGCTCAGCCGATTGGCGTGGCGGAATATCAATTGATCGAATCGCTGCCCGAAGAACTGCAAACCAGCCTGCCCAGCATCGAGCAGATCGAGCGCGAACTGGAAAGCCAGAATGAATAAGCTCGCCTGGCTCGCCGCTGGCGAATCCGTCACCCTCGAATTCAAAAAGTCCACCGCCGAGAAGGAGCAACGCTAATGGCCTTCCTCTCTGAAACCGAACTCGAAGCCGCGCTGCTGGAGCAGTTCGCTGGTCTGGGCTATGCCTGCGCATCGGACGAAGTGATCGGCCCCGATGGCAAGCAGCCGGAACGGGAGGCTTACGACGAGGTGGTGCTCAAAGCGCGTTTGACGCAGGCCGTGGCCCGTTTGAATCTGAAGCTGCCGCCCGAGGCGCAAGCCGATGCGATTCGCCGTCTGACGCAATCGGAACTGCCCAATCTGCTGGAAGAAAACCGCCGCCTGCATCAATTGCTGACTGAGGGCGTGGACGTGGAGTATTACGCCGAGGACGGGACTTTGACGGCGGGCAAGGCGGCGCTGATCGACTTTGAGCGGCCGGAGCGCAACGATTGGCTGGCGGTGAGCCAGTTCACCGTCATCAACGGGCAGCACCACCGCCGCGCGGATGTGGTGGTGTTCGTCAACGGTCTGCCGCTGGCGGTGATCGAGCTGAAAGCGCCGGGCAGCGAGAACGCTACCCTGGCCGATGCCTTTACCCAGTTGCAAACGTACAAGCAAGAGATTGCGGCGCTGTTCCGCGCCAATGCGTTGCTGGTGATTTCGGATGGCCTGTCGGCGCGGGTCGGCTCGCTGTCGGCGGACAGCGAACGCTTTATGCCCTGGCGCACCACGGACGGCCGGGTTATCGCGCCCAAAGGGCTGCCCGATCTGTCCACCTTGATCGAAGGCGTCTTCGAGCCGCGGCGTTTGCTGGATTTGCTGCGCGGCTTCATTGTGTTTGGCGATCCGGGCAAGGGGTTGGTGAAAATCGTGGCCGGGTATCACCAGTTCCACGCGGTACAAAAGGCGGTGGAATCGACGTTGCGCGCCGCCGCGCAGCAGCAGGGCGTGGCCGAGGAGCCGGCCGGCTATGGCTTGCCCAGCGTGCGCACGCAGCTCAAGGGTGACCGGCGCGCGGGCGTAATCTGGCACACGCAAGGCTCAGGCAAAAGCCTGTTGATGGTGTTCTACGCGGGCCAGTTGGTGCGGCACCCGGCCATGGAAAACCCCACGCTGGTGGTGCTGACCGACCGCAACGATCTGGACGACCAGTTGTTCGGCACTTTTGCGGCTTACCGCGACCTGCTCCGGCAAACGCCCGTGCAGGCCGAAAGCCGCGAGCATTTGCAGCGTCTGCTGGAGCGCGCTTCGGGCGGGATGATCTTTACCACCTTGCAAAAATTCGGAGAAACCGGCAAGCCCTTGACCACGCGCCGCAACGTGGTGGTGATTGCCGACGAGGCGCACCGCAGCCAGTACGGCTTCCGCGCGAAGGTGGATCGCAGCACCGGTGAGGTGTCTTACGGCTTTGCCAAATACCTGCGCGATGCACTGCCCAATGCCTCGTTCATCGGCTTTACCGGCACGCCGATCGAAGCCGACGACGTGAACACGCCAGCGGTGTTCGGCAACTACATCGACATCTACGACATCAGCCGCGCGGTGGAAGATGGCGCCACGGTGCCGATCTACTACGAATCGCGGCTGGCGCGCATTGAACTGGACGAGGCCGAAAAACCGAAGATCGACGCTGAGGTAATGGCGCTGACCGAAGACCAGGCGCAAGACGAGCAGGAACGGCTCAAGCGCAAATGGGCCACGGTGGAAGCGCTGGTCGGCAGCGACAAGCGGCTGGCGCTGGCGGCCCAGGATTTGGTGGCGCATTTCGAGAGCCGCCTGACTGCGCTGGAGGGCAAGGCGATGGTGGTGTGCATGAGCCGCCGCATCTGCGTGGCGCTGTATGACGCGATCATCAAGCTGCGCCCGGATTGGCACAGCGCCGACGACAAAACCGGCAGCCTGAAAATTGTGATGACCGGCGCTGCCAGCGATCCGCCCCACTGGCAGCAGCACATCGGCAACAAGGCGCGGCGCGACCTGCTGGCCAAGCGCGCCCGCGACGCGCAAGACCCGCTCAAACTGGTGATCGTGCGCGATATGTGGCTGACGGGCTTTGACGCGCCATGTATGCACACCATGTACGTGGATAAGCCGATGCAGGGCCACGGCCTGATGCAGGCCATTGCCCGCGTCAACCGCGTGTTCCGCGACAAGCGCGGGGGCTTGATCGTCGATTACATCGGCATTGCCCAAAGCCTGAAATCGGCGCTGGCGCAGTATTCCAGACCGGATCAGGACAAGACCGGCATTAATGAAGCCCAAGCCGTGGCAGTATTGCTGGAGAAGGTCGAAATCGTGCGCGACATGTTCCACGGCTTCGATTACGCCACCGCGTTGAACGGTACGCCGCAGCAGCGGCTGGCGATGATGGCCGCAGCCATCGACTGGATACTGGGCCAGCAGCAGCAATGGGCGGCGGCGGAAAAAACGCCGGAGGCCAAAAAGCAGGCGCAGCGGCGCTATCAGGATGCGGTGCTGGCGTTGTCGCAAGCGTATTCGCTGGCTTCGGCATCGGACCAGGCGCGCGGCATCCGCGAAGAAGTGGGCTTCTTCCAGGCCATCCGCGCCGCGCTGGTCAAGACGGCCAGCGGATCGGGCGCCACTTCGCAGCAACGCGACCTGGCGATTCGGCAGATCGTCAGCCGCGCGGTGGTCTCCACGGAAATCGTGGACATCCTCAAAGCCACGGGCATTCAGAGCGCAGATATTTCCATTCTGTCGGATGAGTTTCTCGCCGAAGTGCAGCAGATGAAGCAGAAAAATCTGGCGCTGGAAGCCTTGCGCAAGCTCATCAACGACGGCATTCGTTCGCGCAGCAAGGCCAACATCGTCGAATCACGCGCTTTTTCGCAGCGGTTGGAGGATGCCGTGGCGCGCTACCACGCCAACGCCATCACCACCGCCGAGGTGTTGCAGGAGTTGATCGAACTGGCCAAAGACATGCGCGCCGCGCGCAGCCGGGGTGAGGAACAGGGCCTGTCCGACGAAGAAATTGCTTTTTACGATGCGCTGGCGGGAAACGAATCGGCGGTGCAAGTGCTGGGCGACGACAAGCTGCGCGTAATCGCCCATGAGTTGCTGGCCAGCCTGCGCCACAACGTATCGGTGGACTGGGCGCACCGCGAACCGGCACGGGCGCGGCTGCGCGTGCTGGTCAGGCGCATCCTGCGCCAGTACGGCTATCCGCCCGACTTGCAGGATGCCGCCGTGCAGACGGTCTTGCAGCAGGCCGAAGTCTTGTTGTCGGGCTGGAGCAGTTCCGGGGCTGCTGCGGATACGGCATAACCGGGCGTGACTGCCGGTAGCGGATCCGGCAATCACCGGTTGTTGGCGATCAGCTCGCGGTAGAGCGCGGCGAGCCGCGCGGTCAGGGTATCGTTTGACCATTCCTGAGCCAGTTCGCGCGCCTCGCGCCCGAGCCGTTCGCGCAGCGCAGGGTCGCTAGCCAGTTGCACCAGCGCCGCGGCAAAGTCGGCGACGTTGGCGGATGGCACGAGCGCGCCGCGCCTGGAGACAAGCAGATCGCGCGTGCCCATTTCGGCGAGCGCGACCAGCGGCAGGCCGGCCGCCATGGCTTCGATCAGCACGAGGCCCTGGGTTTCGGTATGCGATGCGAAGGCGAACAGGTCGGCTGCGGCATAGCAGTCCGGCAATTCGCGTTCGCGGTCGAAATAGCCGAGAAAGCGCACATGCGCGCTTTGACCAAGCCGTTCGGCTTGTCGCCGCAAATCGGCCAGCGCCGGCCCCTCGCCAGCGACGAGCAGCAGCAGATCGGGGCAGGTGCGGCGCGCAACCGCTAGCGCTTCGATTAGGAGGCCGATGTTCTTCTCGTGCGCGACGCGACCGACGAAAAGAGCAACGGGCTGGTCGAACGGGATGCCGTAGCGCGTGCGAAAACGTGCGCGCTGCGCCGGTCGATCGACGATTGCAAACTGGCCAAGCGGCACGCCGGTCGGCAGAACGCGCAGCGGCGCGCGGATGGCGTATCCGCGCAGGCGCTGTTGCATCGCCTGCGAGGGCACAATCGTCGTCGTCAACTGGTTACATGGATAGCGCGCGAATGCGCGCACGAACGCGCGCAGCGGTGCGGCTGGAAGCCATTTGGCGTAGAGCTGAAAGTACTCCTCAAACAAGGTATGGTAGGTGGCGATGACCGGCAGACGGTAGCGCCTTGCCGCGGCAATGCCGGCGGAGTGCGCGGCGAACGGCGTTTGAATATGGATCAGATCAGCCTCCGCGGCGGCTTTGAGCGCGGCGCGGCGCATGGCCAGTGGCGAGACGATGCGGTCTTCAGGAGTGCCCGGCACTTTCCAGCCAGGTAACCGCAGGATGTCCGATTGATCGTCCTCGCCGCCGTAGCGCGGCGCAATTAGATAAACCTGGATGCCGTGCGCGGCAAGTCCGCTGCGGTATGTTTGAATTGCAGTCGATACGCCATTGACGCGCGGGAAATACACGTCGGACACCATCAGCACACGGATCATTCAAGCCCCTTCGAGCAGGGAGGGTTGTGGCGTTCGTTTGCGGGAGTGGCGGGAACGACTTTGTTCCACCAGACGAGTTCGAGACGGCCGTCGTGGTGTTCGACGACCGCCGAGCAGGAATCGACCCAATCGCCGCAATTGATATACATCACGCCGTCCACCTCGCGCAACGCGGCCAAATGGATATGGCCGAAGATCACGCCGTCAAGCCCGCGCTCGCGCGCCGCCTGGATCACGCGCTGCTCGAGATTTGAAAGGTGTGCAACCACACGCTTGACCTTGCGCTTGGCAAAACCCGCGAGCGACCAATCACCGGATATGCCCAGCTTGCGCCGCCACCACGCAAGCCAGGGATTAGTGCGAGCGAGCGCGTTGTAGGTTTTATCGCCAAGCACCGAGGCCCATTTGTGATCGCGCGTGACGTGGTCGAATTCGTCGCCATGCACGAGCAGGAACTGGCGGCCGTCTGCCGTGCGATGCACCCATTCACGCTCGAGGCGGATGTCGCCGTATTCGGCGCCGAATAAGGCCCCGAATACGGCGCCAAGATGATGATCGCGCAGCGCCTCGTCGTGGTTGCCGGGTATGAAAATCACTTTTTCGCCGCAGCGTGCGCGGCACAGTATTTTCTGCACCACAGCGTTCTGCGCGGCGCTCCAGTGGATGCTGCGGCTCATCGCCCAAAAGTCGATGGTGTCGCCGATCAGGAACATCTGTTCGGCGGGATATTCACGAAGGAAATCAAGCAGGTGACCAGCTTGGCTTGCGCGTGCGCCCAAGTGGATATCGGAGAGAAAAACAGAGCGCACACTGGGCATGATTGGATATTATATATTAGATGTGTATTGTTACATATTTATGACTGGACGTGGCTGCCGGTGGCGAATCCGGCAGGCTGCCCGCGCCCTCTACAATCGCCCGCCTATGTCCAAGCCGCCAACCAGTTCCGCCGCGCCGCAGGCAGGTTATTCGGAGGGGTCGATCCGCGTTTTGAAGGGGCTGGAGCCGGTCAAGCAGCGGCCCGGTATGTACACGCGCACTGACAATCCGCTGCATGTGGTGCAGGAGGCCATCGACAACGCCGCCGACGAGGCGCTGGCCGGTTATGGCAAGCGCATCAAGGTCACGCTGCACGCCGACGCTTCGGTCGGCGTGGAAGACGACGGGCGTGGCATTCCGTTCGGCCTGCACCCCGATGAGGGGGTGCCGGTGCTGGAGATCGTCTTTACGCGCCTGCACGCGGGCGGCAAGTTCGACAAGGGCGCGGGCGGCGCGTATGCCTTCGCGGGCGGGTTGCACGGGGTGGGCGTTTCGGTGACCAACGCGCTGGCGCTGCGGCTGGAAGTGGTAACGCAGCGCGACGGGCAGACAGCGCGCATGGCGTTCGCGGGCGGCGACGTGGCCGAAAAGCTGGTCGTGCGTGCCCAAGCCGAAGGCGAGCGCCGCCACGGCACCACCGTGCGGGTGTGGCCCGATGCGCGGTACTTCGAGTCGCCCGCGCTGCCGGTAGCGGAACTGACGCACCTGCTGCGCAGCAAGGCGATGCTGATGCCGGGCATCACGGTGCAACTGGCCGACGAAAAGAAAAAAGAGACGCAGACCTGGCAATACAAAGGCGGCTTGCGCGACTATCTGGAGCAGGCGCTGCCTGCCGATCCGGTGATCCCGATCTTCGAGGGCGAAGGTTACGCCGACAAGGACGACGGCAGCTTTGCCGAAGGCGAAGGCGCACAGTGGGCGGTAGCTTTTACCGAGGACGGCGCGCCGGTACGCGAAAGTTACGTCAACCTGATTCCGACCACCGCCGGCGGCACGCACGACAGCGGGCTGCGCGAAGGGCTGTTTCAGGCCGTCAAGGGCTTCATCGAGCTGCACGCACTGCTGCCCAAGGGCGTCAAGCTGATGCCTGAAGACGTGTTTGCGCGCGCCAGTTACGTGCTCTCGGCCAAGGTGCTCGATCCGCAGTTCCAGGGACAGATCAAGGAGCGCCTCAATTCCCGCGACGCGCTGCGGCTGGTGTCCGGTTACGTGCGTCCGGCGTTGGAGCTGTGGCTCAACGCCAATGTGGAAGTCGGCAAGCGCCTGGCGGAACTGGCGATCCGCGCCGCGCAAACGCGCCAGCGCGCCGGGCAGAAGGTCGAAAAGCGCAAGGGCAGCGGCGTGGCCGTGCTGCCGGGCAAACTCACCGATTGCGAAAGCCGCGATTTGGCGCTCAATGAGGTTTTTCTGGTCGAGGGCGATTCCGCTGGCGGCAGCGCCAAGATGGGGCGCGACAAGGAAACGCAAGCCGTGCTGCCGCTGCGCGGCAAGGTGCTCAACACCTGGGAGGTCGAGCGCGACCTGCTGTTCAAGAACACCGAGGTGCATGACATCGCGGTAGCCATCGGCGTCGATCCGCATGGGCCGGGCGATGACGCCGATTTATCCGGTCTGCGCTACGGCAAGATTTGTATTTTGTCGGATGCCGATGTGGATGGCGCGCACATTCAGGTGTTGTTGCTGACGCTATTCTTTAAACACTTTCCCCGGTTAATCGAGGCCGGGCATGTGTACGTTGCCAGGCCGCCGTTGTTTCGCATCGACGCGCCCGCGCGCGGCAAAAAACCAGCGCAAAAAATCTACGCGCTCGACCAGGCCGAATTGGAAGCAGTTATTGACAAACTGCGCAAGGACGGCGTGCCCGAAGACAAATGGAGCGTGGGGCGCTTTAAAGGGCTGGGCGAAATGAGCGCTGAGCAGCTTTGGGAAACCACCCTCAACCCCGATACCCGCCGCATGTTGCCGGTGCGCCTGGGGCGGTTCGATGCGGCGCAGACCACCGGCGAAATCACCAAGCTGATGGGTAAAGGCGAGGCCGCCGCGCGCCGCGAGTTGATGGAGTTGCACGGCGACGCGGTGGAGGTCGATGTGTGACCAAAAACATCGTTTTTAGCCCTTTGGTCGCGCGTCATACATAATATCGACATGATCGTTCACTTCCACCACCAAGGCGTTGAGGCGTTATTTCGCATGGGGCAGGTACATGGCATTCCGGCGGGGCACGCCAGAAAGCTGGGAATTGTTCTGTCTATGCTGGATGTAGCTCAAAGCCCGCAAGAACTTAGTCAACCCGCCCTTCGGCTGCAGCCGGTCAAAGGCGCACAACCGAACCTATGGTCCGTATGGGTGAACGATAACTGGCGGCTGATTTTTCGCTTCGTGGGCGTTGACATTGATATTGTCGATTACAGAGACGGCACCTGAAGGTGCCGCACATCATGATTCATACGCACTTACACCCCGGCATCATTCTCAAAGAAACGGTGTTTGAATCGCTGGGCTTGTCCATTACCCAAGTGGCCAAGCAAATTGATTGGCCGCGCGTGCTCCTGTCGCACATCGCCAACGGGAAAGTGCGCTTGCGCCCTCCCCTGGCGTACAAGCTTGAACAAGCCGGTTTCGGCCCGGCCCGGTTTTGGATCAATCTGCAAGCCAATTACGACATGTGGCTGGCGCAACACCAACCCCCCGATACCGTCGATTCTGATTGACCCGCGCGGCTGACCGCAGTTAGCTTGGCCGCTGGCCGGAAAGCGGCGCCTCAATGTTCCAACGCCCAGCGCGTATGTTCGCGTACCAGCGGATGTGGATGGTCAATGCGCGTGGCCAACGCAGCCACGAGCGCGGCCCGGCGCGCGTCGCCCGGTGCCAGCGTGGTCAGTGCGTTGCCCAGCGCCACGGCCACATTGCGCAGCCAGCGCGTGTGGCCGATGCGGCGGATCGCGCTGCCTTCGGCGCGGCGCAGGAATTCGGTTTCGTCCCAGGCGAACAAATCGGCCAATGCCGCGCCGGTAAAACCCGGCCGCGGATCAAAGTCGGGCAGCGGTGAGCGGCGTGCGAATTTATTCCAGGGGCAAACCAGTTGGCAATCGTCGCAGCCGTAGATGTGGTTGCCGATCAAGGGCCGCAGCGCTTCGGGAATCGACCCGCCGTGCTCGATGGTCAGATAAGAGATGCAGCGCCGCGCATCGACCCGGCCCGGCTGGACGATGGCCTGCGTCGGACAGGCGTCCAGACAAGCGCGGCAGCGACCGCAGTGCGCGGCGTCGCTCAAAGCGTCCGGTTCAGTCGCTGGCAGCGCGAAGTCCACGAACAACTCACCCAAAAAAAACATCGACCCGGCATCCGGCGCGATCAGCAGCGTGTGCTTGCCACGCCAGTCCGGGGCCGAGCGGCGCGCCAATTCCACCTCCAGCACCGGTGCCGAGTCGCTAAACACCCGGTGACCAAATGGCCCGATGGCTTGTTCGATGCGGCGTTGCAAGGCGGCCAACCGCCCGCGCACCACTTTGTGATAGTCGCGTCCTCGCGCATAGAGCGACACCACGCCCTCTTCTGGCCGTGCCAGGCGCGCACGCTCAATGACGCGCCAGTCATTGGACGTGTTCCCCGGCAAATAATTCATGCGTGCGGTAATGATGCTCACCGTGCCCAGCACCAGTTCCGCCGGGCGGGCGCGCCGCACGCCGTGCGCGGCCATGTAGTCCATGCCGCCGTGGAATCCTGCGGCCAGCCATTGCATCAAACCCATTTCGGCATCTGCCAGGTCGATCCCGGTGACGCCGACGCGCGCAAAGCCAAGTTCCCGCGCCCAGGCACGAATATGCGGCCACAATTGCGCCGCGTCCAGCGCGTTCACGTCAGCCACCATGTCCTGTCACGAGTCAATTCCGAAAACCGTTGAACATTGCCTTCAATATAGCTGGGGCAGCGAGGCCGATACCGCCGCTTTCGCGCAACGCCTGTCCCGTGCGCCGCAGTTGCGCGATGCCACGGTGGAATTGCGCGGCGATTTGGGCGCTGGCAAGACGACTCTGGTGCGCCATCTGCTGCGCGCGCTGGGCGTGGCCGGACGCATCAAAAGCCCGACCTACGCGCTGGTGGAACCGTACCAGGCGTCGGGTGGTTGGCCAATTTTTCATTTCGATTTCTACCGTTTTGGCGACCCGCGCGAATGGGCTGACGCGGGCTTGCGGGATCTTTACGCCGGGCCGGGCCTCAAGCTGGCCGAATGGCCCGAACAGGCGGCGGGCGTGCTGCCTGCGCCGGACCTGGCGATTTGCATTGGCGTGGGCGCGGACGAGCGCCGCGGCGTTACAGTGCAGGCCCGCACGGCGCGAGGCCGAGCGTTGCTGCAAATGCTTGAATCAACACCCGCCACATGACCGGATTTGCGCTATCACACAGCCGTCGCGCGCTACTCCAACAAGGCGGCGCGTTGGCCCTATTGTTAAGCGGCGTGTCGGTGGCCCACGGCATGGCGGGGGGCGCGGCCATCGTCGCGGTGCGTATCTGGCCCGCCGAAGACTACACGCGCGTGACGCTGGAATCGAACGCGCCGCTGCAAGCCACGCACGAAATGATCGGCGCGCCGCCGCGCCTGGCGGTGGATATCCACGGCCTGGAACTGGACGCGGCGCTGCGCGAACTGGTGGCCAAGGTGCGGCCCGACGACCCCAATATCGCCGGCATCCGCGTCGGTCAGAACGCGCCGGATGTGGTGCGGCTGGTAATCGACTTGAAGCGCGATATCCAGCCGCAGGTGTTCTCGCTCACGCCCGTGGCGGCGTATCAGTACCGGCTGGTGTTCGATCTGTATCCGGCGCATCCGGTCGATCCGCTGGCGGCGCTGATCGCGCAGCGGCTGGGCAATGGCGCAGGCGCCAGCGCCAATAACCCGGAGGCCGCAACCGTGCCCGGCACAACCGCCAGTGGCGATGCGCTGGGCGATTGGATTGCGCGGCAGGAACAGGGGCAAAAGCGGGGCGGTGCAACTACTCCCGCCAATCCTGTCGGCCCCAGAAGTGGCGGTGCGCCATCGATCGGGCGTTCAAGCGCCCAGCGCCTCATCATCGTCGCTATCGACCCCGGCCACGGCGGCGAAGACCCCGGCGCGACCGGCCCGGCGGGCACGCATGAAAAAGACATCGTGATCCGTATCGCCAAAAAGTTGCGTGATCGCATAGACGCCAGTCGCGTTGATGGCAATCCGATGCGCGCTTTTTTGACGCGCGATTCGGACTTCTTCGTGCCGCTGGCCACCCGCGTAGCCAAGGCGCGGCGGGTGGGCGCGAGCCTATTCGTCAGCGTTCATGCCGACGCCTTTACCACGCCCGAAGCGCGCGGCGCGGGGGTGTTCGCGCTATCCCAACATGGCGCATCCAGCGCCGCCGCGCGCTGGCTGGCCGACAACGAAAACCAGTCCGACCGCATCGGCGGCGTCTATCTGGGCGGCGAGCGCGATGCGTTGCTGCAAAGCGCCTTGTTCGACATGAGCACCACCATGCAAATTCGCCACAGCATCAAGCTCGGCGACGCGCTGCTGCATCAAATTGGCGGTATCGAGCACCTGCACAGCGGCAACGTCGAGCGCGCGGGCTTCGCGGTACTCAAGGCCCCGGACATCCCCAGCGTGCTGGTGGAAACGGCTTTCATCAGCAACCCCGACGAAGAAATGCGCCTGCGCACCGAGGCTTACCAGAACGCGATGGCCGACGCACTAATCGACGGCATCCAGCAATACTTCGCGGTCAATCCGCCGCTGGCGCGCAGCCCGACGGCTTGAACGCCGCCTCCACCCGCGCGCACGTCAAGGCAAACGCTAAACAAGCTTGCGCGAGCAGGCTTTACGTATCAAGATCAACCACCCGTAGCGCTGCGCTTTGAATCTTTGAGGGCAAGTTTTCAGAAAAATCCCAGCGCCTTGGGGCTGTAGCTGACCAGCAGGTTCTTGGTCTGCTGATAGTTGTTCAAAGCCATCTTGTGGGTCTCGCGCCCGATGCCCGATTTTTTGTAGCCGCCGAAAGCGGCGTGCGCGGGATACAGGTGATAGCAGTTGGTCCACACGCGGCCCGCTTTAATGGCGCGGCCCATTTGATAGGCGCATGTGCCGTCGCGCGTCCACACGCCCGCGCCCAAACCATAGGTGCTGTCATTGGCGATGCGGATGGCGTCTTCCTGATCTTTGAACGTGGTGACGGAAGCCACCGGGCCGAAAATTTCTTCCTGGAACACGCGCATACTGTTTTTCCCGAACAGCAGCGTGGGCTTGACGAAAAAACCGTCGTTGAGATCGCTGCCGAGCCGGTTGCGCTCGCCGCCGATGAGGCATTGCGCGCCTTCCTGACGGCCCACATCGAGGTAACCCAGAATCCGATCCATCTGCTGCTGCGACACCTGCGCGCCCACCATGGTGTTCTTATCCAGCGGATGTCCTTGCTTCATGGACTGGACGCGCTTGACGGCGCGCTCTATGAAACGCTCGTAAATCGACTCCTGAACCAGAATACGCGAAGGGCAGGTACAGACTTCGCCCTGGTTGAGCGCGAATAGAGACAAACCTTCCAGCGCCTTGTCCAGAAACTCGTCATCGGCATTCATCACGTCGGCAAAGAAGATGTTGGGGCTTTTGCCGCCTAGCTCCACCGTCGAGGGAATCAGATTGTCCGCCGCCGCGTGCAGAATGCGCTGTCCCACCGGCGTGGAACCTGTGAAGGCGATTTTGGCAATGCGTTTACTTGTCGCAAGCGCCTCGCCCGCTTCCTTGCCGTAACCGTTGACCACGTTGACCACGCCCGGCGGCAACAGATCGGCGATCAGATCCATCAGCACCATGATAGAGGCGGGTGTTTGTTCGGCGGGCTTGAGCACTACGCAGCAGCCGGCGGCCAGCGCGGGCGGCAGCTTCCACGCGGCCATCAGCAGTGGAAAGTTCCACGGAATGATCTGCCCGACCACACCGATCGGTTCGTGAAAATGGTAGGCTACGGTGTGCTCGTCGATTTCGGAGATGGCACCTTCCTGCGCCCGGGCGCAACCGGCGAAATAGCGGAAATGATCAATGGCCAGCGGAATATCCGCAGCCATGGTTTCGCGCAAGGGTTTGCCGTTGTCGATAGTTTCGACGATCGCTAGCCGCTGGGCATTCTGCTCTATGCGGTCGGCGATTTTGAGCAGGATGTTGGCGCGTTCGGCGATCGGGATTTTGCCCCATTTGTCTTGCGCGGCGTAGGCGGCATCGAGCGCGCGGTCGATATCGGTGGCGTCGGACTGGGCGACCTGGCAGAATGATTTGCCCGTGATCGGCGAGACGTTTTCAAAGTAGCGACCCGCCGCCGGAGCCACCCATTTGCCGCCAATGAAGTTGTCGTACTGCTGTTTGTAAGGCCAAGCGATATCGAGGTTGAATTGCTTGAGTTCAAACATGTCCATGTCAATGTCTCCTAGGGTTGACGGCCAGATGGTTGGCGTGCTGACGCGCCTCCAACACTCGGTGCACGAACCGTACCAGTGCGTAAAAAGAAAGGGGATTCACCGGGAATTGCAATGGCCGCGACACCCCATATGCGCCTATTCGGAGCAGTGAACTGTTCCAGGTGTTCAAAATTTGCACGTATTTGTCGGTTTGGATGCGAGAGTGTTCTGCGTAAAATTTATACAGAGGCAGTGGTTACGCATATAGGGCGCGAAGACGCCGGTTGCTTCAGGAGACGAACAGGCACGATGAGGTTTATCCGACCGCCGGTCGGATGGTTTTGCCCTCCCACAGTCAAGCGCTTGCCGCGCTCCTCCAGCAGGCGCATGCGCGGTCCGAGACTTTTGGACTCAGCGCCTCGTTGCGGCCTGACTATGCGGTACTTTCCCATTCCGGACTGTCGCTCAAACGCGAGCAAAACCGCGTGTTGTGCGTTCATGCCATGCCGGTGATGGAAACCTTGCGCGAGCAGATTGCCAATACGCAAAGCATGATCGTGCTGACAAATGCCGAGGGGCTAATCCTGCATTCAATTGGCGACGACGATTTTCTGCGGCGCGCGGAGAAAGTCGCGCTTCGACCCGGCGCCAATTGGGCGGAAAGCCAGCAGGGTACCAACGCGATTGGCACTGCGCTTGCCGCGCGCTGCGCCATGGTGGT
>JAIRRE010000304.1 GCA_031256125.1 Burkholderiaceae bacterium | reverse complement strand
TGGTAGCGCCAAAAAACGCTCCGGGTTTTTGCTTGAGCCATTTCTGTCTTTCCTCCCCACTCGCTATCAACACGACCATGACCGCTCCGGCGGCGGAATTGCTGTCTTAATACGCGATTGTTTTGAAGCAACAACTTCTCAAGAGTCCTCCTGAACGGAGGGCACTGCCGCACGGTATATTTTTACATCTTGTAACATCTTAACATGTGTTGTTATTGTTTGCTGTATTGATGCCGACCTGCTGGCGCACGCGGGTGTGTTACGTGACCCGTTGTACACGGCTGCGCTCGTGCGCCGAATGGCATTAACGGCAACGCTGGATGAGGTCTGCGCGAGTGGGCGCGCCTGGATTTGAGATGGATTGTTTGGGCCGCACAAGCCCAGCGATGTCCGTAGGTATCACGCGCCATTTGCAGCGCAGTGGAAGACCCGCCGCGCGCACATCTTGGCGAAAGCGCGGCGCGCCGCCTTGTCGTTGCAACGACATGCCTGTCGAAAGTTACGGGCCGCCCCATGCCCCGCAAAACGGACGTAACTCCAGCGGCAACGGCGCCGTCAACTCCAGCGGCTGGCCGCTGGCGGGATGGGCGATGCGCAGCTGCCAGGCGTGTAGCGCCATGCGCTTGAGACCCTGTTTTTGCAGCGCTTTGTTGCGCCCAAAGTCGCCATATTTGTCGTCGCCCGCGATGGGGTGGCCGTGGCTGGCCAGATGTACGCGGATCTGGTGCGTGCGCCCGGTTTTAATGGTGACGGCCAGCCACGTGGCGTCGGGCTGGCGTTCCAGCACTTTGACCAGGGTAAGGGCGCGCTGGCCATCGGGGTCGTCGGCGCGGACAATGCGCACACGACGTTCGCCTTCGCCTTGGCCGCTTGCCACCAGGTAGCGCGCCAGCGGCGCATCAATGACCTTGACATTGCCCGGCCAAGCATCCAGCACCAGCGCCAGGTACGTTTTACCTACACGCCGTTCGCGCAATTGCCGTTGCAAATCTTTGAGCGCGCCGGGCTTTTTGGCGATCAGCAACACGCCACTGGTTTCGCGGTCGAGCCGGTGGGCCAGTTCCAGAAAGCGCGCCGCGGGACGCGCGCGGCGCAGTTGCTCGATCACGCCAAAGCTCACACCCGATCCGCCATGCACCGCCACTCCGGCGGGTTTGTCGATGGCCAGCAGATGCTCGTCCTCGAACAGGATGGGGAATTCGCGCGCGGGCGCGCAAGGGGGCTGCGCACCGCCGTCCGCACTATCAGCCGCGCCATGCGCGGCAATGGCGCGCGCGGGCAAGCGCAACGGCGGCACGCGCACCCGGTCGCCCTCGGTCAAGCGGCTGTCGGCACTGGCGCGGCCCTGGTTGACGCGCACCTCGCCGGAACGGATGATGCGGTAGATATGGGTCTTGGGCACGCCCTTCAAATGCCGCAGCAGATAGTTGTCCAGCCGCTGGCCATCGCCCTCTTCGCCCACGGTCAGCCAGCGCACTGCCGGTTTGTCCGGTGCGCAAACCATCCTGCCTGATACAGATACGGCTTGATCCGGCGCATCGTCGGCGCCTGTACCTATAATGGAGTTAACTGACAAACGGCAAAAATTTCGGAAAGGTGTAATGCGGACAAGTGTAAGACCGCGCCGCCGCCGCAAGCCGCTGTCAGTTGTCGATGCCCCGGCGCCAGTATCCGCAAAAGGAAAGGCGCGACCGCAATCGACGCGATGAAACGCGGGGCTTGTTGGCCTCCCTGCCAAACAGACCCCTTCAATGGAATATCGAAGGCTGACAGATGTGCATTGCACGCCGTCTGTCGGCCGGATTCAAACGGAAAAACCTGCGGTGCCCGCCTTGTTGCTCCTGCTAATAGCGCGTTGTTTCGATGGACTCGAAACCCGCGCCGCTTGGCTGCGACTGGCGCGCGCCGCGCCCGCGCCCCTGCCCGCCGCGCCTGTTGCGACGGTTGGCTGGACGCCGCGCGCCGCATTTGTATTGCGCTCCGTTTTCATCCTCGCGCCCCCGCTCCGTCATAGCCGCTGGCTTTGACTGAAAGCACTGGCCCGTTCCACCGTTTCACCGCGTTTTCATCGCGCCGTCGCGGGCATCGCCGGCCCTTCTTTCGGGAGGGGCGGGTAACTGCTATCGAAAACCGCAAAGAGGAACGACGGATCATGAAACGGATGCTAATCAACGCCACCCAGCCCGAAGAGCGGCGGCTGGCGATTGTGGACGGGCAAAAATTGCTCGACTACGAAATCGAAATCGAAGGGCGCGAACAGCGCAAGGGCAACATTTACAAGGCGGTGGTCACGCGCGTGGAACCGTCGCTGGAGGCGTGCTTCGTCGATTACGGCGAGGAGCGCCACGGCTTTCTGCCGTTCAAGGAAATCTCGCGCCAATACTTCGCCGATGGCGTGCCGGTCAACCAGGCCAAGATCAACGACGTCATCCGCGAGGGGCAGGAGTTGCTGGTTCAGGTGGACAAAGAAGAGCGCGGCAACAAGGGCGCGGCGCTGACCACGTTTTTGAGCCTGGCGGGCCGCTACGTGGTGCTCATGCCCAACAACCCGCGCGGCGGCGGCGTGTCGCGCCGCATCGAGGGCGAGGAGCGCGCCGAACTCAAGGACGCGCTCGACCAGCTCGAATACCCCAAGGGCATGAGCATCATTGCGCGCACCGCCGGCATTGGCAGGAGCGCCGCCGAGTTGCAATGGGACCTGAACTACCTGCTCAAGCTGTGGGACGCCATCGACGGCGCTGCCAAAGCCGGCAAGGGCGCGTTCCTGATCTACCAGGAAAGCAATTTGGTGATCCGCGCCATCCGCGATTATTTCAGCGACGACATCGGCGACGTGCTGATCGATACCGACGACGTGTACGAGCAGGCCAGCCAGTTCATGGGGCACGTGATGCCCGAATACGCGCCGCGCGTCAAGCGTTACCGCGACGACGCGCCGCTGTTCTCGCGCTTCCAGATCGAGCACCAGATCGAAACCGCCTACAGCCGCACGGTCACGCTGCCCTCGGGCGGCGCGGTGGTCATCGACCACGCCGAAGCGCTGGTGGCGGTGGACGTGAACTCGGCGCGCGCCATCAAGGGCGGTGACATCGAGGAAACCGCCACCCGTACCAATCTGGAAGCGGCCGACGAAGTGGCGCGCCAGATGCGGCTGCGCGACCTAGGCGGCCTGATCGTGATCGACTTCATCGACATGGAGGAAGCCAAAAACCGGCGCGAGGTGGAAAACCGCCTGCGCGAAGCGCTGCGGCAAGACCGCGCGCGGGTGCAATTCGGTGCCATCAGCAAATTCGGCTTGATGGAACTGAGCCGCCAGCGCCTCAAGCCCGCTTTGAGCGAGGGGGCCTCGATCCCTTGCCCGCGTTGCGGCGGATCGGGCCACGTCCGCGACACCGAATCGAGCGCGCTGCAAATCCTGCGCATCATTCAGGAAGAGTCGATGAAGGACAACACCGCCGCCGTCAGTGTGCAGGTGCCGGTGGAAGTAGCGAGCTTTTTGCTCAACGAAAAGCGCCCGGAAATTGCCAAGATCGAATTACGCCAGCGCGTTAACGTCACACTGGTACCCAACAAAACGCTGGAAACGCCGCATTACAAGCTCGAACGCCTCAAGCACGACGATCCGCGCCTGGACAAGGCGGAATCGAGCTACAAGCTGGCCGAGGAATTTGAAGACCCGACCACCGTTACCCGCCGCTCGCAGGAACCGACCAACCGCCAGACGCCGGTCATTAAAGGCGTGTTGCGCGACGTACCCGCCCCTGCCGAAGCCGCGCCGGCGCCGGTTGCAGCGCCCCGTGTTCCGGTTGCAACGCCGGCGGCCAGCGGCGGCTTCATGGACTGGATCAAAAAACTGCTGGGCCTGACACCCGCGCCCGCGCCAGCCGCGCCCGTACCCACGCCAGCGCCCCGTCACCCGCAGACCAGCGAACCGCGCACCGGCGAGCGGCGCAACAACAGCGGCAATCGCGGCAACCGCGGCGGACGGGGCCGCAACGGAACAGGCCAGGGCGCCAATAGCAATGCCGACGTCCGCGAGCCGCGCGAATCCCGTGATTCACGTGATCCGCGTGAATCACGCGATGGCGGTAACCGGCGCGCGCGCGCCGAACGTGGCGACGCCTCCCGTTCCGAGCGCCACGACGACCGGCGGGAAAACCGCCGTGACATGCCGTCGGCACAAAACCCGAATACCAGCGCCACGCCAGAAGGCGCGCAGACATGGGAGGCTACGCCAAACCGGGGTAGCGAACGCAACGGCAATCGGCGCGCACGCGCCGAGCGCGGCGATTCCCCACGCCCCGAACGGCCAGAAGGCGAAGCGCAAGACCGTTTCACGCGCCCGGTCAATGCGGTAAACCCCGACGCCGCATCCGCCCTGGAATCCGCCGCAACGTCCGCGCCAGCCGCTGCGTTCGATCCCGCACAGGAGGAGCAGCCATCGCCGCAGCGCCGCGAACGCCGCTCGCGCGACCTCTATGGCCGCGACCGGCGCGGTGGTCGCCGCACCACCGGCAGTGAAGAAGCCCAAAATTCGCCGTCCGCCACAGGATCCACCGAAGCCGCCCAGACCGATGCCGACAGCGCGCTCGCGCAAGAAGCTGGGGCTGCGTTCATCGACATACCGGCCTTTACGCCCGCGCCGCGCCCCATGCGGGACACCGATAGCGCACCCGAAACGGCGGTACGTTCTTATTTCGACCGCCGCGCCACTCCCACCCCAGCACAGCCCGAAACGCCCGCCCCGGCGGACGAACCGGCCGCCGAACAAATGGCTCCGGCGGCGCAGGCCGCGCCAGCGCCGGAACGGGTCGCGCCCGCCTCGGCACAGCCTTACGCGCTGCCTACCGACGATCTGGCGCATATCGCCCAAGCGGCGGGCCTGGAATGGGTCGGTTCCGACCCGGCCAAGGTCACCGCCGCGCAGGCCGCCATCGCCGCCCAGCCCCAGCCTGCCCGTGTACCGCGCGAACGCCCGCCCGCCGTGGCGACCGACGACGGCCCCCTGGTGCTGGTCGAAACGCAGCAGGATTTGCGTGCCATGACGCTGCCGTTCGAGCCGTCCGAATCGCCACCGTCTGGAAACGCCGTCTGACACGGCATCACCGGGAGTTCTTGCCGTGGCGCGCTCGACCATCCTGATCGTCTCCTCCGGGCAAACCCGCAGCCTCGATATCAACACCTGGTGGCTGTATTGGCTGCGCCCGGTGTTGATTGGGCTGGCGTTCTCCACTGTGGCGCTAGGCGCCGCCCTATGGGTCGTCGGCGCGCATTACGTGAAAGAGCATCGGCAAAACACCCAGCAACTGAGCCAATTGAACGAGGAAGTCACCGATCTGCGCAACTTCACCTCCGCCGAAATCAACGCCAAACTGGCGGCGTTGCGGAAATCCGAGCAAGCGGTCAACGAGGTGGCCAATTACCTGCAAGCGCGCGGCGTCAACGTCAAGCCCGTCGTGATCGAGCCGCCCAAGGGTATGCCCAACCCCGCCGCCGGCGGCGTATCGTCGCCTCTCCGTATCAGTCACCCCATCCCATACACCGGCAGCTTCGCCGACGACACCGAAAGCCTGTTACAGGCGTTGCAAGGCACGCCGCTGGGCGTGCCGCACCACGGCCCTATCAGCTCATCCTTTGGGATGCGCCCGAACCCCTTTACGGGCCAAGGCAAGGAAATGCACTGGGGCACAGATTTCAAAGGTGACACGGGTGATCCAGTACACTGTACCGCCAACGGCAAGGTCATCTTTGCCGGGATCGAGAACGGTTACGGCAACGTGGTGGAAGTGGCGCATGAGCACGGCTATACGACGGTTTACGCCCACCTCTCGCGCATAAATGTCAAACGGGGTCAACGGGTGCGCGCCGGAGACATGCTCGGCGCGATTGGGTCCACCGGACGATCCACCGGCCCGCACCTGCACTACGAAGTGCACCACGACGACAAGCGCCTGAATCCAGTAACTTTTCTAAGTCTGTCCGCTCCAGCGCCCGATCTCAATTGAAATTTTGTTAGCTATTGCTCTGCTCTCTATGTTTAGTACCAAGAACAAGTCTGGCGCCGCGCCATCCAATCGGCAAATTGACACGGTGATCGCGCAGCACTGCACGCTCGAAGGCGATCTCAACAGCGAAAACTCGATCAAGGTCGATGGCC
>JAIRRE010000203.1 GCA_031256125.1 Burkholderiaceae bacterium | reverse complement strand
AGCGACATGCCCGCGGTACGGTTGAACGGCGCGAGCTTGCCCTCGATCAGCGCCTCGCTGGCGCAAACCGCCCCGGCCATGACGCGGCCTTGCCCGTCCAGATACTTGGTGCCGGAATGGATCGCCAAATCCGCGCCCAGCGCCAAAGGCTTTTGCAGCGCCGGCGTGGCAAAGCTGTTGTCCACCGCCAGCAGTGCGCCGGCGTTGTGGGCGATGTCGGCCAGCGCGCGGATGTCGCATACCTCGGTGAGCGGGTTGGTCGGCGTTTCGGCAAACAAGAGGCGCGTTTCGGGCCGCACGGCGGCGCGCCATTCGGCCACGTCGGTTTGCGAGACGAAGGTGGTCTGCACGCCGAACCGGGAGAACTCGTTGCCCAACAACTTGAGGGTCGAGCCGAACACCGAGCGCGAGCAGACGACATGATCGCCCGCCTTGAGCAGCGCCAAGCCGGTGAGCAAAATCGCCGCCATGCCGGTGGCCGTGCAGGTGGCAGCTTCGGCCCCTTCCAGCGCCGCCAAACGGCGCTCCAACGCCGTAACTGACGGGTTGCTGGTGCGCGAGTACGTGTAGCCCGCCTCCTCGTTGGCAAAGCGCCGCGCCGACATTTGAGCATCAGGCTGTACGAAGCCGCTGGTCAAATAAAGGGCACTGGAATGTTCGCCATAGGGGCTGCCTTCCAGCCCCACGCGCAGCGCCAGGGTATCGGGGTGCAGATTGGCGGGCAAGGCGCGCAAGTCGGCTTCGGAAGATGACATAAGGTGTGTTGGGCTTTCTGGAATGGGCGGCCTGGTTCAAGCCGCCGCGTCTTGTTGGCTGTTTTGGATGCGCTGCTGTTGCATCCGCGCGATGCTGTCTTCGGTGATGTCGCCGGTGACATAGATGCCGTCGAAGCACGAAGCGTCAAAGCCGTCGAGCTTGGGGTTCAGGCTGCCGATGGCGCGTTTCATGGCCGCCAAATCCTGATAGATCAGCGCGTCGCAGCCTATGCTTTGGCGGATTTGCTCCACGCTGCGGTTGTGCGCCACCAGTTCATCCTTGGTCGGCATGTCGATGCCATAAACGTTGGGGTAGCGCACCGGCGGCGCGGCGCTGGCCAGATAGACCTTTTGCGCGCCCGCTTCACGCGCCATCTGCACGATCTCGCGGCTGGTGGTGCCGCGCACGATGGAATCGTCCACCAGCAGCACGTTGCGCCCCGCAAATTCGCTGGCGATGGCGTTGAGCTTTTGCCGTACCGACTTTTTGCGCACCGCCTGCCCCGGCATGATGAAGGTGCGGCCCACGTAGCGGTTCTTGACGAACCCTTCGCGGTAGGGTTTGCCGATCATCGCGGCCAACTCAGTGGCGCTGGGGCGGCTCGATTCGGGAATCGGGATCACCACGTCGATTCCCGATGGCGGCACGGTGGAGATCACGCGCTGCGCCAGCGTCTTGCCCATGTTCAGGCGCGCCTGATAGACCGAGATGCCGTCCAGCACCGAATCGGGCCGCGCCAGATAGACAAACTCAAAGATGCACGGGTTGAGGCTGAAACGCGCGGCGCATTGGCGGGCGTGCACCGCGCCGTCAAGCGTGACGAACACCGCTTCGCCCGGCGCAAGGTCGCGCTCAGGCGTATGGCCGGTGCCTTCCAGCGCCACGGTTTCGCTGGCCACCATGACGGTGCCGTCCGTGCCGCTTCCGAAGCACAGGGGCCGGATGCCGTAGGGGTCGCGGAACGCCAGCAGGCCGCGCCCGGCGATATGCGCCACCACGGCATACGAACCGCGCACGCGCCGGTGCACGCCGGCCACAGCGGCGAACACGTCGTCCGGCTCCAGCCCCGGTTTGCCGCGTGTGACGGATTCCAGTTCGTGCGCCAGCACGTTGAGCAGTACCTCGGTATCGCTGCCGGTGTTGATGTGGCGGTGGTCGGTCGAAGTCAGTTCCGCATGGAGCTGCTCCACGTTGGTCAGGTTACCGTTATGCGCCAGCACGATACCGAACGGCTCGTTGACATAGAACGGTTGCGCTTCTTCTTCGCTGTCGGCGTCGCCCGCCGTGGGGTAGCGCACCTGGCCCAGGCCGCTCGCGCCCGGCAAGGCGCGCATGTTGCGGGTGCGGAACACGTCGCGCACCATGCCCTTGGCCTTGTGCATGTAGAACCGGCGGTCCTGCTGCGTGACAATGCCCGCCGCGTCTTGACCGCGGTGCTGCAACAGCAGCAGGGCATCGTAGATGAGTTGATTGACGGGCGACGAGCTGACGGCGCCGACGATTCCACACATAGTATTTGCGTTCGGAATGCAAGGATGAGCGGGCGGAACATGCCCGGAAGCCCCGATTGTCAATGATTCGCCAAAGGACTGCGGAGGTCTCTCGCATCGTTCGCATCCATCCTGATGCCATCAACAAATCCAGAAAGGTCTGCGATAGCTTACTATCGTTCCTGATGCCGCGCCCAAGACACGAAACGAATGTCCCGGTCAACGAGGCGAGTTCCTTCTGGGAGGTCTTCCGCGTAGTTCCGTCCCGTTGTAAAACTGTGCCAAAGACATGTCCGATGTTCGCAATTTTTGCTCCAGCCATACATTGCACGCACGGTTTTCGTGTAGCCTACAGCCCGCAGCCTATAGGTACGGTGCCGATAGGCTTCGGATGAACTGCTACCCAAAAGGAAACAACATGAGATTCGGAACGCTGATCGTTTGGCGGTATGCGGAAACTTCCATCTGCATTGCACAAAAGCGCGCCTGCGTATCAACGCCCTCGAAATTGTCCTTTTAAAATAAAGGAAAAGATCATGAAACGGATAAAGTTGACGACCTGGATCATCATCGGTCTGGTGTTGGGAATTGTGGTAGGTGAGATATGTCGCCTTGAAATCGTCAATCCTGACGACAGGAATACTGTAGCAGGCTATTTTGCATTGATTACCGATCTGTTCCTGCGGTTAATTAAAATGATTATAGCCCCTCTGGTCATGAGCACGCTGATTCCGGGCGTGACAAAAATGGGGAATGCGAAAGCGGTAGGACGTGTGGGGTACCGCACGTTACTGTGGTTTTTAGGGGCTACTTTTGTTTCGTTAGTGCTGGGCACATTGGCGGCAGACTACTTTAGGCCGGGAGCAAGAATGCATCTGCCATTGCCTGCCGCTCATGCAGCCATAGGGATTCATGAGAATTCGATTTCTCTGAAAGAATTCCTCACACACTTGGTGCCAACCAGCGTGTTCCAGGCGATGGCGACAAATGAAATTCTGCAAATCGTGATATTTTCCGCATTCTTCAGCCTGGCTATGATTGCGGTAGGTGGCAAAGCCAAAGAAACATTGCAAGATATTTTCGAAGCGGTTTCTGTCATCATGTTTAAAGTGACCGCTTATATCATGGCGTTGGCGCCGTTTGCCGTTTTTGGCGCATTGGCCCATGTAATCATTTTGCAGGGGTTGCATGTATTAATTAGCTACGGCTACTTCATGGGTATTTTTGTTGGCGCTCTGCTGGCATTGTGGATAGTGATTATCGCAGCAGGTTCCGTAGTACTCGGTGTCCCTTATACACTTCGTTTGGTTAAGGCCGTGCGCGAACCTATGCTATTGGGATTCAGTACTGCCAGTGGTGAAACGGCTTATCCTAAATTACTGGAACAGCTTGAGCGCAGCGGTGTGCCGCTGCGTATTTCCAGTTTCGTATTGCCATTGGGGTATTCGTTCAATCTGGATGGCTCGATGATTTATTGCTCGTATGCTGCGCTCTTCATTGCGCAAGCGTATGGTATTCATCTATCGTTCATGCACCAGGTAACCATGCTGGCAATTTTGATGCTGACCAGCAAAGGCATGGCTGCGGTACCTAAAGCGTCTATCGTGGTGATTGCTGCAACATTGGCGCAATTCAATATCCCTGAGGAAGGCTTGCTGCTGATTATGGCTGTGGATACCTTTTTGGATATGGGGCGCACTGCCACCAATCTGTTGGGTAACAGCATAGCGTCTGCTGTTGTCACCAAATGGGAAGGCGAGCTTGGCACGCCCGAAACGGATTTATCTTTACGCGAACTTTGATGGAAAAATTGAACCTATGGGTTCTGGTGAGAACGCCAACCATCAATAGGCAAGTGTATCGGAGAGTCCAGTCATGTTTGAAACCGTTTTAACCCATACATCAGATGGAATTGCGGAAATCCGCCTCAATCGCCCTGAACGCTTGAATGCGGTGGTTCAGCAGCTTTATGACGAACTCAACGCAGCGTT
>JAIRRE010000185.1 GCA_031256125.1 Burkholderiaceae bacterium | reverse complement strand
CACGCGGCTGCTGTTTTGCCTGTTTGCCGACGATACCGGCATCTTCGGTGCCGACGGCATCTTTCGCCGCCTGGTCGAACAAACCCGCGAGGACGGGCGCGACACCGGCGCGCGGCTGGCCGAACTGTTCGACGTGCTCGATACGCCCGAAAGCGAGCGCCAATCAAGCCTGGACGAAACGCTGGCCGCTTTTGCCTACATCAACGGCAGCCTGTTCGCCGAGCGCACGCGCATCCCGGCCTTCGACGGTCAAATGCGCGCCTTGCTCGTGGCCTGCGCCGAGCTGGACTGGAGCGGTATTTCGCCGGCCATTTTCGGCGCCATGTTCCAGGGCGTGCTCGAAGCGCACCACCCGGACGAAGCGCGCCAGGCCACGCGGCGCGAGCTGGGCGCGCACTACACCTCGGAGCGCAACATCCTGCGCGTCATCGACCCGTTGTTCATGGACGATCTGCGCGCCGAGTTGCGCAAAGCACGGCACAGCAAGCCGCGCCTGCGCGCGCTCTACGACCGGCTGGCCGCCATCCGGTGCTTCGACCCGGCCTGCGGCTGCGGCAACTTTCTGGTCATCGCTTACCGCGAACTGCGGCGGCTGGAAAACGAAGTCATCGCCGCGCTATTTGGCCAGGAGCGCGGACTGCTGGACGTGACCCACCTGTGCCGCGTGCGCGTCAGCCAATTCCACGGCATCGAAATCGACCAGGCGGCGGCGCACATCGCCCGCGTGGCGCTGTGGATCACCGACCACCAGATGAACCTGGAATCGGCCCGGCGCTTCGGCACCACCCGCCCAACCGTGCCGCTGGTCGATACGCCGCACATCCTCTGCGCCAACGCCTTGCGCACCGACTGGGCCGCGGAAATGCTGCCGCCCGCGCAATGCAGCTACGTGTTCGGCAATCCGCCGTTCGTGGGCGCAAAGTGGCTGAACCCGGCGCAACGCGAAGAAGCCCGCGCCGTACTGGAGGGCATCAAAAACGGCGGCCTGCTTGATTACGTCGCCGCGTGGTACGTCAAGGCGCTGGCCTACCTCAAAGCCAACCCGGCCATCGACGCGGCCTTCGTTTCCACCAACTCCATCACTCAGGGCGAACAAGTCGCGGCGCTGTGGCCGTATCTGCTGCAAGGCGGCGTCAAGATTCGCTTTGCGCACCGCACCTTCAAATGGAGCAACGAAGGTATGGGCAATGCCGCCGTGCATTGCGTCATCATCGGCTTCGGGCTGCGCCAGCCGGAGCAATGCACGCTCTTTGATTACACCGGCGACATCAAAGCCGACGCGGGACGCAGGATTGAGGTCGCGCGGATCAATCCGTATCTGGTCGATGGCCCGGACGTGGTCGTGCAACGGCGTTCGGTGCCACTCTGCCGTGTGCCGCCGATGAAATCGGGTAACAAGCCGATTGACGATGGTCAATATCTTTTTACGCCTCAAGAAAAAAACGACTTTCTGGCGCATGAACCGCAAGCCAAGTCGTGGTTCAGGCGCTGGCTTGGAGGCGAAGAATTCATCAATAGCATTGAGCGATGGTGCTTGTGGTTGGGCGATTGCCCGCCCAAGGAATTGCGCGCGATGCCACTCGCGCTAAAGCGCGTACAGACCGTCAAGAACTACCGGGCCGCCAGCAAGAGCGCCCCAACACAAGCCTTGGCAGCAACGCCTACCCGTTTTCATACCGAGTGCTTTCCTGCAAAACCCTATATTGCCTTGCCGCAGGTGTCGTCCGAGCGCCGCGACTTTGTGCCCATCGCATTCCTTGGCACAAACGTGCTTTGCGGCGACAAACTTCGCATTGTCGAAAACGGCGGGCAGTACATTTTTGCCATGCTGACCTCGACCATGCACATGGCCTGGATGCGGGCAGTTTGCGGTCGACTGGAAAGCCGTTATCAATACTCCGCTGCTATCGTTTACAACAACTATCCATGGCCTGATCCGACCGACAAACAGCGCGAAGCACTGGAGACCACGGGGCAGGCCATTCTTGACGCCCGGGCGCTGTACCCTGACGCCACGCTGGCCGACCTCTACGACCCGCTGACCATGCCGCCCGAACTGCGCAGGGCGCACGCCGTCAATGATCGCGCCGTGGATGCCGCCTACGGCTACAAAGCCGATAAATCCGACGCCGCGCGCGTTGCCTTTCTGTTCGACCTATACGGCAAGCTCACCAACCTGTTGCCCACCAATCCATCCAGGCCAAAGCGCAGAAAGCGCACAACCGATGCCGTGGCGGAAAGTGAGCGGTGCCCATCCAATAAATTAGACATATGATGCGGCTGTACACATACGGGAGACAGTCATGGCTTACAGCGAAGATTTGAAGCAAAAGGTGCTGGCCTTCGTGTCCGCAGGCGGCAGCAAGAGCGAAGCGGCCAGAGTTTTTTCATTGGCTCGCGCAACCATCTACATCTGGCTGGGGCAGCGGCCCGATCACCAAAGAGGCAAGCCCGGCCCCAAAAGCAGTCACAAGATTGACCGCGCCAAGCTGGCCCGGCTCATTCAAGAGCAGCCTGACTTGTTGCAGCGCGAGATGGCACAGATCATGGGCGGGGTAAGCATCAATGGCATCAGTTGCGCGCTCAGGGCTATGGGCATCCGGCGTCAAAAAAAGTACCGCGCCATGCACAAGCCTTTATCGCAGAGCGCGCCCTAAAACGCAAAAGGCAAACGCTGCACCGCTGGCGAGCACACACACCAAAGGCTTGCTAGTCCTTGCGCAGCACCACTTGGGCGGCGGTGTTGACGCCGATGACGCTAAAGAATGCCGCCAACAGCCGATGCACGTCGCGGAAGGTTACTGTGCGCCCTTGGCTTTGCTGGTCAAGCGACCAGTTGAGGAATTCGCCGGCCGCGGCGAAATCTACGCGCCGCAGCGCACGGCAATCGAACTCAATGATCTGCACACGATCCAGACTCTGGGGCAAAGCGGATAACGCCCGGGTGGCGTGTTGCGCAATCTCGCCTTTCAGCGCGGTCTTGAACACCCCCGTCGCAGCCAGCAGTTCCCCGGTCACGGTGGTGGGCACGAAGGGAGGTAGTTCTTCGGCCTTGTCCGCGGGCGCGGATTCGGGCTGCCCATCGGCGGCAAGGGCCGTGTAGTTGCTCTTGGGCGGCGTCCACGAAGGCGGCGAGATTTCGTAGGTAACGCAGTAGTCCAGCGCGGTTTGATCGAACCGATCAGGCTCGCCCATCAAGCGCAGCAAGGTCAGCCGCACGCTCCACCATGCCGGATCGGCGTTTTTGTCCCCGGTGGTCGATTGGCCGGCCAACACCTCCAGCAGATGCTCCCCGCCCAAAAATTGGATGCGCGTGGGCGCATCGGCCCATTGCGTAAACAGCGCTCCCAGCGCAGGCAGCACATCCGCCTCCACGGCCTTGACGTAGCGCCAATCAATGCGCCAGGGCGGCGCAGTACGCTTGACCGCGCCGGTAAGCGCCGCCAGCGCGCGGTCGCTTAATTGCGACGGACTGACCCAGGCAAAAGCGCCTGCGCGCGTCACTTGCAACTGGGGAGCAGTGCTCAATGGGGCGGCGCTTTCGGCCCGATCCCACTGCGGGGCGGAACGTCCGAACAACGCGATAAATTCAGATACTAGGCCATCGAACGCATCAGCCTTGCCGAGATCGGAAGAGCACAC